>JBDTDW010000188.1:0-14492 GCA_039922855.1 Candidatus Nanopelagicales bacterium
CCTGCCTCGTCGCGGACCCAGTCGTCGTCACGTAACCATGACACCACCGTTTCCTCCGGTGGTCGCGGCTGCGCGCTTACCAACCGGTGACGCCCGCGCGTACCGGACGACTGCCGCCGGGCGCTGCAGGCCCGTACTACGGTGGGATGCGACACCAAGGAGTCCTCATGTCCGCACCAACTGGCGACGACCTCGTGGCAGAGCTGGAGCCGGTCGCCGAGACCGAGCTCAATCGCCATCTGGCGATCGCGAAGGAGTGGTTCCCGCACGAGTACGTCCCGTGGAGCGAGGCCACTGACTTCGAAGGACCGTACGAGGGCCTGGCCTGGGACCCCTCGCAGTCCCAGATCGACGACGTGGGCCGTACGGCGCTGGTCGTGAACCTGCTCACCGAGGACAACCTGCCGAGCTATCACCGTGCACTCGTGGCTGGCGTCGGTCGCGACAGTGCCTGGGGTAGCTGGGTGGATCGGTGGACCGCCGAGGAATGGCGGCACGCCATCGCGATGCGCGACTACCTGCTGGCGACCCGCACCGTCGACCCGGTGTCCCTCGAGCGCGAGCGCATGGACCACATGGGCCGGGGATTCACCTCCAGCGCAGTCGGGGACATCCTGCGCACGATGTCGTACGTGACGTTCCAGGAGCTCGCCACGCGGATCTCGCACCGCAACACCGGCCGTCACACCCAGGATCCGGGGTGCGACCGGCTGCTGGCCCGGATCGCCGCCGACGAGAACCTGCACATGTTGTTCTACCGCAACGTGGTCGACGCCGCCTTCGACCTCTCACCTGATGCCACGATGGCCGCGATCACCGACCAGGTCGTCGACTTCCAGATGCCCGGCAACGAGGTCGACGGCTACATCCGGCGTTCCGTGTCCATTGCCATGGCGGGGATCTACGACCTGCGGATCCACCATGACGAGGTGCTTGCGCCGGTGCTGCGGATGTGGAACGTGTGGGACCGCAACGACCTTTCCGACGTGGGCGAAAAGTCGCGGGATGACCTGGCGCGGTTCATGACCGAGCTCGATGCCTCGGCTACCCGGTTCGAGGAGCGACGAGAAGCCCGTCGCGCCCGTAACGCTGCCGCCGGCTGACCTGGTGGCCCTCCGGCGGCGTCGCCGGTCCTTTCAGACTCGGAACGGTTGGATGCCGTCTGCGGGGATGTGACCAAGTCGTCCGGCCTGGAAGTCCTCGAACGCCTGGCGCACCTCGCCCTCGGTGTTCATGACGAACGGACCCATCCAGGCGATCGGCTCGCGGATCGGGCGACCGCCGAGCAGGACGACCTCCAAGGCCGGGGCGTTGGAGTCCTGCGAGACGTCGGCGCCGAACGTGATCGAGTTGCCCGGACCGAAGACCGCTAGCTGACCAGTGGAGACGGGGCGGTTCTCGACGCCGACGGTGCCCCGCCCGGCCAGAACGTACGCGAGCGCGTTGAAGTCCGGGCGCCACGGTAAGGACACCTGTCCGCCGGCACTGACCGTCGCGTGGATCATCGTCATGGGGGTGTGGGTCGCGCCGGGACCGGCGTGCCCTGCGAGGTCTCCGGCGATCAGTCTCAGCAGCGCGCCGCCGTCGGGTGAGGACAGCAGCGTGACGCCCTTGGCCCGCAGGTCCTGGTAGCGCGGTGCGGTCCACTTCTCCTCACGCGGCAGGTTCACCCACAGCTGCAGCCCATGGAACAGCCCACCGCTGATGACCAGCGACTCCGGCGGCGTCTCGATGTGTAGAAGCCCGGAACCCGCTGTCATCCATTGGGTATCGCCGTTCGTGATCGTCCCACCGCCACCGTGGGAGTCCTGGTGGATGAACTCCCCGTCGATGATGTACGTCACCGTCTCGAAGCCGCGGTGGGGGTGCCACGGGGTCCCTTTCGGCTCGCCCGCTGCATAGTCCACCTCGCCCATCTGGTCCATGTGGATGAACGGGTCCAGCAGCTCCGGGGCCACTCCTGCGAACGCGCGGCGGACCGGAAAGCCTTCGCCCTCGAACCCGCTGGGAGCACGCGTAACCGAGATGACAGAGCGATGTCGCGCTGTCGACGCGTCGACCTCAGTGGTGCGGGGCAGGACGGTGATGTCGTCCACGGTCACAGCGGGCATGTCAGCTCCTCAGCGCCGGTCGGGCACTGCGCCCTTCCGTACACTATTCAACCACTTATCCCGGCGGTTTCATTCCCGCCATCCTTCGCCCCGGCCTCGGGGTTGCCCACACCGCACAGATCCCCGCCGTCGCAGCACGGCTGCAGGTAGTGGCAGGTGGGGCACTGGTCCTTGCCGCCCTTTCGTACCAGGTCGTCGTTCTCGCAGGAGGGGCACTGCCCGGGAAGCTGGAACATGGGCTCGAGCGTACGAGCCCCGGGGGTCGATCTGCGCACAACGGATCCACGGCTGTCGAGGTCTTGCGCGAGGGCTTCTGCCGATATATCGTCCAAGTGTCGCCGAGAATATCGGTGGCGTATGCCGGCGAGCCGCCGCGTGAGAGGACGAGACAATGTCGACCACCGCATCGTGGGCCTGCGGGCCCGGTCAAGGATCCTTCGACCTGCCCTGGGAGGCGTTGCAACGGATGCGCCGGAACGCCCGAGGCGTGACCATCGCCGCAATGTCCGGGAGGCGCCACGGCTGGGGGGATGGCCCAGGGCCGATGCCACCCTGGCTGCGCGGTGCCTGGGGCTGGGGCGGTGGGCCCGGTGGTGCGGGCTGGGGCGGCGGTCCGGCAGGTGGTCCGGGGCGCTCGCGCGCCGGCCGCGGAGACGTCCGGACGGCGATCCTGGCCCTGCTCGCTGAGGGTCCCCGGCACGGCTACCAGCTGATGCAGGACATCGCCGATCGCAGCCACGGCGCGTGGAAGCCGAGCCCGGGCTCGGTGTACCCGGCGCTGTCCGCCTTGCAGGACGAGGGCCTCGTCGACGACGAGAAGGTCGAGGGTCGCCGCGTCTTCACGCTGACCGATTCCGGGCGTGCGCATGTGCAGGAGCGGGCCGACGAGCTCGGTGCCGTCTTCGACGGCTTCGAGCCGGAGGACGAGTCCGAGCTCGCGGACGTACGGGTGCTGATCGCCGGCGTCGCCGCCGCTGCGGTCCAGTCGCTCACCACAGGCACCCCGGCCCAGGCCGAGCGGGCCCGGAAGATCCTGGCCCAGACCCGACGAGACCTCTACGCGGTGCTGGCCGACGAGAGCGAGGAGTGAGGGCCATGGCGTTTGCGCAACCGGTGCCTGCGCGACGCATGCGAGCCTCGGACCAGGACCGGCAGGAGGCGATCGTGGCGCTCGGCGACCACCACGCCGAAGGTCGCCTAGACCTGGCCGAGTTCACTGCGCGTATGGAGCGGGCTCAGGAGTCGACGTACCTCGAGGAGCTCTACCCGCTCTTCGCCGACCTACCCCTGCGACGGACGTCGACGGCCGTCACGAAACCGCGCTCTCATCGTCCGGAACTGGGGTGGCTGAAACCCCTGCTGCTGTGGGTGGTCGTCGCGACGACCGTGACAGCCGTCCTGTCGTTCCCCGTCTTCCCGCTGTGGCTGCTGCTGGGCTTCTGGTTCTTCTGGGGTCGCCCATCCGGACGCAACCGGCTGTTTCGGCAAGATCGGAATCACCCGCTAGTCATGCCGAGCAGCCCGCCACCGCGTCCATGGTGAAGCATGCGCCGAGGCAGGGTCAGACGATGCCGTACAGGCGGTCGCCGGCATCGCCGAGCCCGGGCACGATGTAGCCCTTCTCGTTGAGCCGCTCGTCCAGTCCGGCGGTCACGACGGTGACCTCCACTGACCGGCCGTCGTACGCCGCCCGCAACCGGTTCACGCCCTCCGGAGCCGCCAGCAGGCAGATCGCCGTGACGTCGGTCGCACCCCGGGCCAGCAGCAGGTCGATGGCGTCGGACAAGGTGCCGCCGGTGGCCAGCATCGGGTCGAGCGCGAAGACCTGGCGTCCGGTCAGGTCCAGGGGCACGCGGTCGGCGTACGTGGAGACCTGCAGCGTGTGCTCGTCACGGATCATGCCCAGGAACCCGACCTCCGCCGTGGGCAGCAGTCGCACCATCCCGTCCAGCATTCCCAGCCCCGCCCGAAGGATCGGCACCACGAGCGGGCGCGGGTCGGCGAGCTTCACCCCCATCGTGGTCGCGACCGGAGTGGTGACCTCCACACTCTCGACGCGGATGCTTCGGGTGGCCTCGTAAGCAAGGAGTGTCACCAGCTCGTCGGCCAGCCGGCGGAACGTGGGCGAGTCGGTTCGGGCATCGCGCAGGGTCGTGAGCTTGTGGGCTACGAGCGGGTGGTCAGCGACGTGCACATGAAGTCCGGTCACGCCGCGAAGGCTATCGGCGCGGTGTCGCGGTCGGCTGTACGAATGGGGCCAGAGATCGTGGGAGGTTCCCGAAGCGGGCGCCGCTGTGACAGTCTGGCCGTCGGGTGCCCTCCGGTGCCGGGCACGGCGGCGATGGGACTGCGATGGACGAGGACGCTGTCGACTTCGCCCTTGTCGCATGGCGCGAAGATGGCCGCTGGGTCGTGGATGCCCTGCCGACCCGTACCGTCGACAGCATCGCCACCTTGGTCGCTGCCTTGCGAGCCCAGCCCAGCGAGAGCAGCGTCCTGGGCCTGGTATCGATCGCGGAGGACTTCTTCCTCGCGGTGCGGGTGATCGGCGACGACAACCGGATCCTGCTCTCCGATGTGACGGCGGCACAGGACTGGCCGTTGGCGCGGCAGGCCGTCGAACAGCTCGGTGTCCCGATGCCTGAGGGGGACGAGCTCGATGAGGTCCAGCCCGCGGGAGACCTGCGAATCTTCGAGGACCTCGGGGTCGGACCTGACGAGGTCGACCTTCTGTGCGGCGACCCTGAGCTGTACCCGGACGAAATGCTCGCCGCGGTCGCGAACCGTATCGGTTTCGGAGAGCAGTTCGACGCGGCCCTCGAGGCACTCCCCGACTGAGCGCGGGCGTTCCGCCCTGGGGCGGGCCGGAGCGAGGGTGGATCATCGTCGGATGCAGCCGCGGGAGCAGGACATCGCTGCGCTGCGCCTCGCCCTGCGGGAGGCTGTGCGAGCCGAGACGGCCGGTGAGGTGCCGATCGGGGCCGTGCTGCTGGGCCCCGACGGATCTGTCGTCGCCACCGGGGCAAACCGCCGGAAGGGCTCATACGACCCGACCGCGCACGCCGAGGTAAACGCGATCCGAGCCGCGGTCGAGATCCGGCAGGACCGGTTTCTTGCCGGCTGCACCCTCGCCGTCACCCTGGAGCCGTGCCCGATGTGCGCCGGTGCCGCCTGGCTGGCGCGGGTCGACCGTGTCGTCTTCGGAGCGTGGAACCGCGAGTACGGCGCCGCCGGCTCGATGTGGGACCTGTTACGCGACGGCCGGCTCAACCACCGACCCGAGGTGGTCGGGGGCGTTCTCGCGGACGAGTGTGCCCTCTTGCTGGGGAACTTCTTCACGTCCCGACGCTGGACCGGCCCCCAGCCGGATTCGGGCCCATGACCGGCCTGCCGTATCCTCTCCCGCGGTGGCGTGTCCGAGCGGCCAAAGGAGCACGCCTCGAAAGCGTGTGAGGTGAAAGCCTCCGTGGGTTCAAATCCCACCGCCACCGCCATGCTCCGAGAGCATCCCAGCAGTTCAGAGGCTTGTTGGGATGCACTGCAGGGAGATCAAAAAGGCGACTGGTCACAGGAATGGTCACGGACGGTCTGGAATTGCTCACCATCACCTGTCACCAGAGCGGACACCTGAGCAGCGGCCAACATCGCATTCCCATGTCCACGTGAGTACGTGTCCAACGTGATCGACACATTCGCGTGGCCGAGGCGTTCCTGAACGACCCGCGGTCGCGAGGCGACTTCGTGCTGGGCTGGATCTCGCTGGCTCGGCAACTTAACCCACACCGAGCAAGCACCATAGTATGGTTTAGCTACTATCCAATACCACTTGCTGGACGGAGTTCGAGGCATGAGAGGAGTGCTGCAACGAGCCACCTGGCAGTACGACCCGGCGCTCTACGCCCCGGCTCGGTACCGAAAGGCGTGCGCCTACGACGCGTTCATCCCCGAACTCCTCGCGGACTTCGCCGAGCCGCTGAGCACGGACGCCGTGGCAGCGGTGTCGGATGCGGAGACAGCGATCCACGCGCTCAACGCCCGGTCGCGACCGGCGCTGGCCCCTCTTGCGCGGTTGCTCCTGCGTACCGAATCGATCGCATCCTCGACGGTCGAGGGCATGCAGCTCAACGGCCGTGACCTGGCCCGCGCCGAGGCCCGGGCCGAGGCGGGCGGCAAGACCGGGCCTGACGCTCGAGAGATCCTGAGCAACATCGACGCCATGGAGCTGGCCGTCGAGGAGGCCAGCTCGACCCGGGACGTCACCGTCGAGGTCGTCAGCGACATCCACCGAGCGCTGATGTCGGACCCGTCTCGCGCGCGGATCGCCGGCGTCGTCAGGACCGATCAGAACTGGATCGGCGGGAACGACTACAACCCGTGTGGGGCGGCCTTCGTCCCACCGCCCCCGGAACGGCTGGACGCACTGCTGAGCGACATGTGCGACGCGATGACGGTGCAGTCACTGCCCCCACTGGTGCAGGCCGCCCTCGTGCACGCGCAGTTCGAGACCATCCACCCCTTCGCCGACGGCAACGGTCGCACCGGGCGCGCGCTGATCCACGTAGTCCTGCGCCGACGGGGTCTGGCCCTTGCCTACGTGCCACCGATCAGCGTCGAGCTGGCGGTCAACAAGTCCCGCTACATCGACGGGCTGACCCGTTTCCGGGACGGCGACGTCGACGGGTGGATCACTCAGTTCGCCGCAGCGACCGCTCAGGCGGCGGGTCTGGCCCAGTCCTACCTCGGAGCCGTCGAAGAGCTGCAGGCCGCCTGGCGCGAGCAGCTCACGGGCATCCTCGCGCCTCGGGCCGACGCAGCTGCCTGGCGGGTGATCGACGCCCTCCCGGCCCATCCGGTGATCACGCTCCCCGTCGCTGTGGCCGCGACCCAGCGCACCAAGGCAGTCGTCAACCAAGCACTGGGACAGCTTGAAGCGGCGGGAGTCTTGATCCGCCTGACCCAGGGGGAGCGCAACCGCGCCTGGGAAGCCCACGGGCTGCTCGATCTGCTGGCCGACCTAGAAGGCGGCGTACCACCACGCAGGTCGACCTGATGCCCCCCACGGCGGCGTCGAGGTCTGGATGATGCGTCGGTCCCCTGGCGATCACGACACTGGTCACCGAAGTGGTCACAGAACCCCTGGATATCGGTGACCACCCGGGGTCAGCGCTGGACCGGCCCCAACCCTCTGACCTGGGAGGATGCATCACTAACCACCACACCGCGAAACCCTCCGCACGCGGGGACCGGGAGTTCAGATCCCGCCGCCACCGCCATGCTCCAAACGCATCCTCACAGTTCAGAGGCTTGCGGGGCTCAGGGGGATCAAAGGGGGGTCAGTCACAGACGGTCTGGAATTACTCAGCAGGAGTTCAAACCTCGCTGGTGTTGGACCAAGGGCCGAGCCGTGACTGCCGTGGCCCCTCCACGATCAACGAGACGCGCGCCGCGCATGCAACTGGCGCTGCGTCGTTCGGTCACGCTGGCTGGCCAGCACAGTTGCCGTCGGCGGCAACGCCAAGTTGCGCGGGCAAAGGGTTGGCGGTGGCTGGGTTCATTCTGGGTTCGGACGAGCAGCCAGCGCCTATCACGGCACAGATAGACCCGAGACGAAACTAACTGCACCACTGGCGAATTCAGGTTTCCCCAGCATCGTCTGACATGAGCTGTGACGAGTCGGACTCGTCTGTCAATCCGCCAGTTCCGGGGTTTGATCCCCAGGCGACCCACCCGCTGACCTGCGGTGGTACTGCCGTCCTCCCGAGGAAAGACCAAGCCGGTGTCGGTCCACCCGGGGGACCGCATGACACCGGTCCCGGGTCGCGGTCAGTTCTCTGGATCGGACCTGTCCGCGACCACGAGGCCGGTCTCGTATGCGAGCACGACCGCCTGCACCCGGTCGCGCAGCTCCAGCTTGGCTAACACCCGCCGCACGTGCGTCTTGACGGTGTTCTCCTCGATGACCAGCGTGGCTGCGATCTCGGTGTTGGACAGCCCCCGCGCGATTAACCGCAGCACCTCCAGCTCGCGGCTGGTGAGAGCGGCGACCCGGGCAGGTGTCCCCGCGAGGGGCGCAGCGCGGACGAATCGGGTGATCAGGCGTCGGGTGATGCTGGGGGCGATCAGCGCGTCCCCGGCCGCGACGATGCGAACGGCCGCGACCAACTGGTCGGCCGGCGCGTCCTTGAGCAGGAAGCCGCTCGCTCCGGCCCGCAGCGCTTCGTAGACGTAGTCGTCGAGGTCGAAGGTCGTCAGGATGAGAACGCGGGTCGCGGTCGAGGACAGTACCTGGCGGGTGGCCCTGAGTCCGTCCAGGCGAGGCATGCGGATGTCCATGAGCACCACGTCAGGGCGTAGCGCCACGCAGCTGGTCACCGCGTCGACGCCATTGTCGGCCTCTCCCACGACCTCCAGGTCGGGCTCGCGCTCCAGCAGCACCCGGAACCCGGCCCGGACGAGGCGTTGGTCGTCGGCGACGAGCACCCGGATCGGGTCGGTGGCCCGGGTCAGACTCTGTTCCACGTTTCGTGCGTGTCCTCAGTCAGCCGACAGCGCTGGAAGCGCCGACCTGAGCGTAATCCCGCAGAGTGACGCCTGTCGGAAAGTTACGCCCACGGGAGGATGCCGTGACGATCAGCCCGGGCGACCCTGAGGTGGACAACCACAGCTGCACAGTTCCCAGGAGGAGTAGTGACTCCGCTCATCGGCATCGTCATCGCCCTGCTCGCCGGCTGGCTGGCGCCCACCCCCAGAACAGTCGTCATCGCTGTTCTGGTGCCGCTGTCAGGAGCGACCCTGGTCCAAACGTGGGACCTGGGAGCCGACTGGGGCAGCAACCCGCCAGACACGATCCGCCAGATTAGTTACTGGATCGTGCAGGCAGTCATCTTCGCGGTCATGACCGGTCTTGCACTGGGGATCCGGTGGCTGCGGGTTAGGCGAGCCGTGGCCAGCGGCCGCAAGGTGGCGCACCCCGCGTTTTCCGGACGCCGAGGGGGGGTGGTTCTGCTGATGAGCAGCATCGTCATGACGGCGATGCTCTTCGCCACGGCATACGGCTTCTCCAGGGTCATGAGGAACCACGGTCAGGGAGCCGGCAACATCCCCTGGACCGGGGTGCTCGGTATCGCCGTCGGTGGCATCGTCCTTGTCGGGCTACTCGTGGCCATCATCCGTACGGCGGTCGTCGATCACCGCAACAGCGCACCCGCGTGACGGTCTACCGCTTGCGCCACGGCAGGCCGACACTGGTCTGGTGAGGACCATGCTGGCCGTGACCAGCCGCCGAGGCGTCCGGCTGCTCCACACCGAGGCGTTCGGGCTCCGGCTCGGAGCAGCGCTGTCCACCATGCTGTTGAGCGCCTTCGCGGTCGCGCTCGTTGTGTCCCAGCAGGCCGGAACCGGAGCGGCCGTGGCTGTCCTGGCGATGATCGTGCCCGCGGCATTCGCGCGGCGGGCACCACTCGGTGCAGCCGCGACGCTGGCCGTGGCAACCCTGGCCAACGGGTTGCTGTTCGGGCAGCTCGTACGCTGCGGGGCTGCCTTGCCGGCGGCATTCTTCGTCGCGTACGTCGTGGCCGAGCAGCTTGCTGACCCGCGGCGCTGGGCCGCCCTCGGGCTGGTACTGACCGGTGTGGTGCTGCAGTGCGGCAACGACCCGCAGCTCGGCTGGTCCCAGATCCCCCTTATGGTCGCAACGACCCTGATGTTCTTCGCCGCAGGCGCAGCGGTCCGTGCCAGGGTCAGCCTGACCGAACTGCTCCGCGAACGGAACGCCGAGCTGGGCCGACAGCGGGAGCGCAGGGCGCGTATGGAGATCGACGCCGATCGCGAGCGAATCTACGACGGGCTCACCGCAGGCATACGCCTGCAGATCCAGGAGATCTGCCGCCTAACCCATGAGTGTCAGGTGAGCACGGCACAGCCGGACGTGAGCCTGGGCAAGATCGAACGGCTCGGTAGGTCGACCCTGGATCGGATGCGGGACGTCGTGGGAACGATGCACGCCGCACCGACCGAACCCGAGCCCACCCTTAGCAACCTTGCCGATCTGGTGCGGACAGTGACCGCATGCCGGGTGCACCTGACGCTGGAGGGGGAGGTGCGGGCCCTGCCAGCGAGCGTCGAGCTGTCCGGCTACCGCATCGTCGAGCAGCTCGTGGAAGCGCTGCGGGACGATCCGACGCTCGACGCTCGGGTGCGGGTGAAGTTCGAGCCGACAGCCCTGGACGTGCGGGTCACCGGACCCGCGGCGCCGGTGTCCGACCGGCATACCGGCATCCGGGCGATCCACGATCGCGCCGCGCTGCACGCCGGAACAGTGGTGCTAGTCAAGCAGGATGGCCGCCTCGACGCCCACGTCCGACTGCCCGTGGTCAGCAGCCATGGCTGAGGCCACCAACAGGCCGATCCGGCCACAGGTGCTCGACCTAGCTCTGGCTGTCCTGGTCTGCCTGCCGGGACTCCTCACGGCCCACTGGTCAGCTGCCGGTCCCGGCAGCCCTTTGCCAACGGCGAGCGCTCTGGTGGTGTTTGGGTTCACTGTCAGTACTCGCCGGCGCTGGCCGCTCGCCGGCGTAGTGCTCGGCTCGGTCGCGGTGGTCCTGGCCGTAGAGACGCTCAGCCTGGATCCAGACAGCGCCTCCGTCGGCACCGGGGTTGTGACGATGAGTCTTTTGCTGTGGCTGGCCGTGATGTCGTTCACAGTGGGAAGCAGCCCGCACAGTGTCGTGTCCCTGGTTGCTCTTCCGTTCCTGCTCGTCACGCCCCAGTGGGGATCCACCTTCAATCCGTTCCCGGTCGTGCTGACGGTCGGGTTTTGGCTGATCGGCCGGGTGGTCCGCTCCCAGCTCCAACTCATCTGCGCGCTTGACCGGCGCGCCCGCGACCTCGCCGCGGAAAGTGAGCGGTACGCGGCCGAAGCGCTACGGCTGGATCATGCACGCATCGCGCGAGAACTGCACGACATCGTGGCGCACAACCTCAGCGTCATCGTGATCCAGGCCGCTGCCGGACAAGGGGTCACCGACCCCGCCGTGATCAGCACGACGCTCGCTGATATCGCCGAACTCGCCGGCCAAGCCTATGCCGATGTCGAAGGTCTCGACCGCATCCTCGCGCAGGATCCCAGACCCCTCTCGCGGGTCAACGTCGAGCAGGTGATTGCGCACGCCAAGAACACCGGCGCCACCATCGACCTGACCATCACCGGTGACATCGAGTCCATCCCACAGCCACGATCCGCGATCGCCTACCGGGTAGTGCAGGAGGGGCTGACCAACGCCCTCAAGCACGCGCCCGGAGCCGCCGTCACCGTCTCGATCAGCTGCGCGGAACCAGTCGAGGTCACCGTGACGAACTTGTCTGCGTCCGCACCTGATCCGGGCCTGGCGCTCCTCGGCTCGGGGCACGGCCTCGACGGTCTCGAGCAGCGCATCACGTCGCTGGGCGGAACATTGGACCGGCATCGCACACAGCCCGGCGGCTGGACCATCCGCGCGCAGCTGCCCGCCCTTGACGCGCAAGTTGCCGCCGTCGGCGAGCCAATCCTCATCCCTGGGATTGACGTCACGCCCCGGAGTTACGCCTCCAGGGTGACGGCGAGTGCCCACGCCGAACCAACGCGCCAGAACGTCTAGCACAGCTCGTTCCTGTACCACCTCGGCGATGCCAAGCGTGCCGTAGCCGTCGGTATAGAACTCCAGGAGGCACCCGGTTAGAACAAGGTCGCCGTGGAACTCCAAGTGCTGCGCGTCGTCACACGGTACGGCCGGGTCTGCACCTACCAGGCGCAGCACATCGCCTCGATCTGTCGCACCGGCGCACTTCACCGTCCGGTGGTCGCGGGGCCCGAGGTGGTGCCGGTGGCCAGCCCGTGGCGTGACCGACGCGAGCTAGGCCGAGGCGGACGGGCTGGTCACCGGTTTGGTCGAGGTGCAGCCCGGGCCGGATGCCACCGGGACCGGCTTGGCCAGTGCCGCCTCCACCGCCGCGGCGCTCGGGACGATGGAGAACTTCGCCCCGAGAACGACGTCGACGGAGGCATCTGCCCGGGTGTCGGTCACCAGGGTCGCCCCCGGGAAGTAGTAGGCCAGCAGTGCGGCGTTCTGCGCGCCCGTGGGGCCGTGCCGCAGCTCGGCGACACCTGTGACGGTCTTGCCGAGCGGGTCGTTGGCGACCTTGCCCACCGTGAAGCCTCGACCCGTCATCGTCGTGGCGGTCCTGCGGGCGAGCCCACTGCGGGTGGTGGCGTTGTAGACGTTGATGGACACGGTCCCGGGCTTGGGCAGCGTGATCCCGGGACGAGCCGATGCGGTCACGCAGGACGGCCCCGGTGCCGGGAGGGCGGTTGTGTCCTTGCTTCCGCGCAACAGGTAGGTGACGCCGACTCCTGCAGCGAAGAACACCAACGCCAGGACCACAACCAAAGCGATCACGGTATTCCGCGAACGGGGCGGACCCGACCCACCGCTGGGGCTCAGAGTGCTGCCGGACATCATCGTCATGAGGCTGCACCCGTGCCGGGATTCACCAACGACTGGAGCGCCGCGATGTCGAGCACTCGGGCGTGCAGAGTCGGCCGACCGTACAGTGCAGTTCGCAGCGCCCGGTGCAGGCCATCCTCGAGGTAGAGGTCGTCCTGCCACAGCACAACGTGCGGGAACAGGTCACCGAAGAACGTCGACTGCTCGTCGAGCAGCGTCTCCAGGTCCAGCGTGCGTTTTACCGTCACGAGGTCAGCGAGGCGTACGACCCGCGGCGGGACCTCCGCCCAGAGAGCGCGACGGGACAGCTCCTCGGGGTAGGGCCGGTGGTCGCCGACGGCCTTGAAGATCACGCCTCGAGTGTAGGAGGCAGCAGGCGAGATCGCCGGGACGTCGCTACCCTCGCGGGGCGACGTAGCGCCGGCCACCGATCAGGAGATCGCCATGACTTCCGCCTCCCCGTCATCGCCCGAACAGCTGACCGCCACCGTCCGCGCCGGATATACGTTCACGGGACCGTGCGTGGAGATGGGAGCGTGCGTGGTCGATGGCACGGCGTACCCGCAAACCCCTGTGCGCGTACCCCTGGCGATGATGAACCGCCACGGTCTGGTCGCCGGGGCGACCGGGACCGGCAAGACCAAGACCCTGCAGGTGCTGGCCGAGCAGCTGTCCAACGCTGGGGTCCCGGTGTTCCTGGCGGACGTCAAGGGTGACCTGTCGGGGATAGCCACGGCCGGTCAGCCCAACGACCGGACGACCGCCCGGGCCACGGATGTGGGGCAGACCTGGCAGGGGACGGCGTACCCCACGGAGTTCTTCTGCCTCGGTGGGCAGGGGACCGGAGTTCCGATCCGCGCGACGGTGACCTCGTTCGGGCCGATCCTGCTGTCGAGAGTTCTTGGGCTCAACGAGACACAGGAGTCCAGTCTGCAGCTCGTGTTCCACTACGCCGACAAGGCCGGCCTGGCGCTGCTGGACCTCAAGGACCTCAAGTCGGTCATCTCCTACCTGGTCTCAGCAGAGGGGAAGCCTGAGCTGGACTCGTTGGGCGGACTGTCGAAGGCAACGGCCGGAGTCATCCTGCGCGAGCTGTCGGCGTTCGAGGCACAGGGCATGGAGCCGTTCTTCGGCGAGCCCGAGTTCACCACCGCCGACCTACTCCGACTTGCACCCGACGGGCGAGGAATGGTGTCGTGCCTCGAGCTTTCGGATGTGCAGCAGAACCCCGCACTCTTCTCGACGTTCCTCATGTGGATGCTGGCGGACCTGTTCGGCGACCTGCCAGAGGTGGGCGATCTCGACAAGCCCAAGCTCGTCTTCTTCTTCGATGAAGCCCACTTGCTGTTCACTGGGGCATCCAAGGCGTTCCTGCAGGCGATCACGCAGACCGTCCGACTCATCCGGTCCAAGGGGGTCGGAGTCTTCTTCGTCACTCAGACCCCCAAGGACGTGCCGGAGGACGTCCTTGCCCAGCTCGCGAACCGGGTGCAGCACGCTCTGCGGGCGTACACCCCCGATGACGCGAAGGCGCTCAAGGCCACCGTCTCAACCTTCCCCAAGAGCGACTACGACCTGACCGAGCTGCTGCCTGCCCTCGGAATCGGGGAGGCAGTCGTGACTGTCATGAGCGAGCGCGGTGCTCCCACTCCGGTCGCGTGGACCCGGATGCGGGCACCGCAGTCACTGATGGCGCCGTCGGACCCGTCCCTCGTGGCCAGCACGGTGGCCGCCTCCCCGCTGCAGGCCGAATACGGCACGGCGGTGGATCGTGAGTCGGCCTACGAACGACTCAACGCCCGCCTCGTCCAACCCGGCGAGTCCGTCCCTGCCCCGACCGCTCTCGCGGGGAGCCAGGCCGGCGTGCAGGTGCCCACGGCCCCCCCGATGACCGAGCGGG
>JBDTDW010000189.1:0-3056 GCA_039922855.1 Candidatus Nanopelagicales bacterium
AACGGGCCGTGCATCAGCTGGTCGTCCCCGATCACCGCATCCCTGATCCGGGTCAGCAGAGCCGGTTCTGGCAGTGCCGGGTCTCGCGGTGGCACCCGGCACCCGGTGTCGATCGGGTCAGTCCCCATACCCCGAGCGTACGGCCCCCCGTCGGTGACGAAGGTGCCCCGCGGTGCGGTGGGCGCACCGCAGACGCCCCAACTCAGGGGATTGCAGCCCAGCCTCAGCGAATCACGTCCAGCGCAGGTGGTCCTGCGCCGAGCTCGCGAGCCCGCGCCGGCAGCTCCGCGAGCGATCCGGCATGCCGCGCCCGCGCCGCAGCCAGAAGCTCAGCCCCCACGACCTCGCCGTGCACGACCAACGCCCGCACCAGCGAGCGCTCGCTGCCGCCACTCCCGGAGGACCCACCAGCCCCGGAAGACCCACCAGAGTGCGAACCCTCGGCAAGATCCCCTGAGGCTCGCTCCTCATCGGGCGCCAGGGTGCCCAACAGCTCGGCCACCGCGACGCCGTCCTTGACCTGGCGATGCGCGGTGGCACGCCCGCCCCGACCCTCCTTGCCCGGGGAGCGCTTGGCCACCGGGAGCAACGGGCCGCGTGCCACCAGCTGTCGCGCCACGAGCTTGTACACCAGGCCCGCGGTGGGGGCACCGGAGCCGGTCACCAGCGAGGTACCGACGCCGTACATGTCGACGGGCACGTCCGACAGCGCAGCGATCGAGAACTCGTCCAGGTCCCCACTCACGACGATCCGGGTCGCCCCGGCACCGAGGGAGTCCAGCAGTCGGCGTACCCGTCTCGCCTCGTCGGGCAGGTTGCCGGAGTCGATGCGCACCGCCCCCAGCCGACCGCCGGAAAGCTGCACCCCCAGGCGCACCGCATCATCGACGTCGTACGTGTCCACCAGCAGCGTCGTGTCCTCCGTCAGTGCCGTGAGCTGGGAGGTGAACGCGGCTTGCTCGTCGTCGTGCAGCAGCACGAATGCGTGCGCGCTGGTCCCGCCGGTGGGGACGCCGTGGCGTCGGGCGGCCTCCAGGTTGCTGCTGGACTCGAACCCGACGAGGTACGCGGCCCGGGCCGCGGCCACGGCAGCCTGCTCATGGGTACGTCGGGACCCCATCTCCAGCAACGGTCGCCCGGCCGCCGCGGTGACCATCCGCGAGGCTGCCGCTGCGATCGCGCAGTCGTGGTTCAGGACCGAAAGGATCAGCGTCTCCAGCAGCACGCAGTCGGCGAACGTCCCCTCGACGGAGAGGACGGGGGAGGCGGGGAAGAACGTCTCGCCCTCGCCGTACCCCCAGACGTCACCGGTGAACTGCCACCGGGCCAGGTGCGCCAGCGTTTCCGCGTCGACGACGTGACGGTCTGCCAGTGACGCCATCTCGGCGTCACCGAACCGGAAGTCGGTCAACAGCTCCAGCAGTCTCCCGGTGCCGGCCACGACCCCGTAGCGACGACCCGCGGGAAGCCCGCGCGCGAACACCTCGAAGGCGCAGCGCCGGTCGGCCGTTCCGTCGCGCAGTGCCGCCGCGAGCATCGTGAGCTCGTAGTGGTCGGTGAGCAGGGCGCTGGAGGGGTTGATCACGCCTGGCACCCTACGGACTCGGGTGCCGCGATCTGCGAGCATGGCGCCGTGGGTATCGCGCCGGTCGAGCTGGAGCGCCCCATCACTGACAGCGAGACCGTGCTCGACACGCCGTGGGTCACCATCGTGTGGAACGACCCGGTGAACCTGATGTCCTACGTGACGTACGTGTTCCTGACGTACTTCGGCTACTCGCAGGAGAAGGCGGAGAAGCTCATGCTCGACGTCCATGAGCGCGGCCGGGCCGTGGTCAGCACCGGCAGCCGCGAGGAGATGGAGGTCGACGTGACCGCCATGCACTCGTACGGTCTCTGGGCCACCCTGCAGAAGGACGACTGACGTGGCGCTGCGCGGCTTTCGGCTTACCCGCGGCGGGCACGTCGTCATCCGGCTGGATGGCGCCGAACGTGAAGTGCTGCGCGACCTCGTCGACCAGATGCGCGCGCTGGTGCAGCCGGCGGACGGCCCGGACTCCGGTGAGTCCGACCCGCTGGCCCTCCTGGTGGGGATCGACCCGGCAGCGACCACGCCCACCGACCCGGCGATGCTGCGGCTGTTCCCGGACGCCTACGGCGACGACGAGCCCGAGGCCACTGCGGAGTTCCGACGCTTCACCGAGCGGTCGTTGCGGGAGGGCAAGGTGGCCAACGCCGAACGGGTGGTGAGCTCGCTGGAAGGGTCCGGGGACCGGCTGGTGCTCACACCGGACGACGTCCAGTCCTGGCTCGGTACCCTCAACGACGTCCGCCTGACCATCGGCACCCGGCTGGGGATCACCGAGGACATCGAGGAACGCCCGACCTTCGGAGCCAACGAGGCCGAGCTCATGGCGTACGACCTCTACGACTGGCTCTCGTTCCTTCAGGAGACCTTGGTACGAGCCGCCATGGGTCTGCTGCCTCCGGACGTGCCCTGACCCGGGCAGCGCCCCCTGTCGGCGGTCCGCGGTGGGATCGCCCGGTGGGCAGTGGCGGTGAGTCGGGACCCGATGCCAGACGACGGCCGGCCCGACGAGGGGGTCGTGCCGCATGAGCGAACTGGCCACGGTGCCGGCCGGTACCGAGCTGCTGGTGCGTTGCGCCGTCGTTCTGGCGATGGCCGACCCTCCGCGTACAGGGCACATGGCGTTCTTCCGCCCCGACGGCTCGCTCCCGCTAGCCACTGAGATCGGTGAGCTCGGTGAGGCGACGGTCGTCCTGCCCCGGAACTCCGCGCCCCGGGATGCCGCGCCCCGGGATGCCGCGCTCCGGGACGACGTGGCGCCCGTAGCCACAGACATCGCTGTGGTGACCCGTATGGTCCCGGCGATTCTGGTGCCGGTGTCCGAGGCGGTGCCGCTGCTGGCGCGGGCCCGGCGCGACCCGCAGGCCCACCCGGCCGCCGCGTTCTGGGGTGCCGCCACGCTGGTCGCGCTCCAGCTGGTGGCACGGGGTCGGCTGTACCCGAGCGTGTCGCCGGACGGCTTCGACGT
>JBDTDW010000190.1:0-7026 GCA_039922855.1 Candidatus Nanopelagicales bacterium
GAGCTCGGTGGCGCGCTGCAAGATGATGCGGGTGGTGTCGATCTCGTAGATGTTGTCGACACCTTGCAGGATGCAGGCCAGTCGCTCCAAGCCCATGCCGGTGTCGATGTTCTTGTGCGGCAGCTCACCGATGATCTCGAAGCCGTCCTTGTGGTCGCCGCTGGGACCGCGAAGGTTCTGCATGAACACGAGGTTCCACACCTCGATGTAACGGCTGTCGTCAACCGCTGGGCCACCCTCCTGGCCGTAGTCCGGACCTCGGTCATAGAAGATCTCCGAGTCCGGTCCGCATGGGCCGGCAATGCCCATGGACCAGTAGTTGTCGGCCATGCCCATCCGTTGGATGCGCTCGCGCGGCACGCCGACCTGGTGGTGCCAGATGTCGGCCGCTTCGTCGTCGTCGAGGTAGACCGTGATCCACAGCCGGTCCGGGTCCAGGCCGTACCCGCCGTCCTCCAGGGCGCTGGTGAGCAGCTCCCAGGCGTACGGGATCGCTTTCTCCTTGAAGTAGTCGCCTAGGGAGAAGTTGCCGCACATCTGGAAGAACGACGCGTGGCGGGTGTCCTTGCCGACGTCTTCGATGTCCAACGTGCGCAGGCACTTCTGGACGCTGGTCAGCCGTGGGTGCGGTGGTGTGGCCTCTCCGAGGAAGTACGGCTTGAACGGCACCATCCCCGCGTTGACGAACAGCAGCGTCGGGTCATCCAGCAGCAGGGAGGACGACGGCACGATGTGGTGGTCACGAGTCTGGAAGAAGCGGAGGAACCGGCTGCGGATCTCAGCGGAGTCCATCAGCGGCGTGCCCCTCCGGAGGTCGCGTGGCCTTGGTTCCCGTGCTCGGGCGTTGCTCGGCGGAGTCGGGCTTGTCCGAGCGCTGCGCCACCTTGCCGGCCGCGCGGGCCCCCTGCTCGGCTGCTACGGCGATCACGTGAGTGGCCGTGGTGGCGACCTTGCCTGCAGTCGCGGTTGCGACCGCGATGTTGCCGATGACCCCTCGATCGCGGGCGCGGTCCAGCGCTTCACCGCCGCGCTGGTAGACCCAGACCCCGCCGGCGGCACCCACCGCGACCCAGAACAGTCGTCGCACGCGTCAGTCCTCCTAGTTTCTTAGAGCCTACCTGTGAGGCGTCGAGTGGATTTTCGGTGGGATCACGCAGCGCAGGGTCAGGATTCCGCCGAAGACGGCGAGTCCGGGTCGCGGCCCAGGGCAACCCGCAGCCGGTCCGACACGTCGGCGTAGCGAGCTTCCGCGCCGTGACGCGTCGGCTGGTAGTAGCGACGGGTGCCCAGGGCGTCCGGGCCGTACTGCTGGGCCGCGACCGCACCCGCGACGTCGTGCGGGTAGACGTATCCCAGGCCATGGCCGAGCTCGCCGGCGCGGGCGTAGTGGCTGTCGCGCAGGTACGGCGGTACGGCGCCCACGAGCCCGTGGCGTACGTCCTCCGACGCAGCGGACATCGCCCGACCCACGGAGTTGGACTTCGGCGCGAGAGCCAAGGCGATGGTGGCGTGGGCCAGGGCGAAGTAGCCCTCGGGCATCCCGACCAGCTGGACAGTCTGCGCCGCGGCGACTGCCGTTGGCAGTGCCGTGGGGTCTGCCAGCCCGATGTCCTCGCTGGCCAGGATCATCAACCGCCGAGCCAGAAATCTCGGGTCCTCCCCGGCCTCGACCATGCGTGCCAGGTAGTGCATCGCGGCGTCGGCGTCCGAGCCGCGCACGCTCTTGATGAATGCGCTGATGACGTCGTAGTGCTGGTCACCGTCACGGTCGTAGCGCGGTGCGGCCTTGTCGACCGCGCGCTCGACGGCCGCGAGGTCGACGACGGTGGCACCGGAGTCCAGGACCGCGCCGGCCGCCGCCTCCAAGCTGGTGAGAGCGCGGCGAGCGTCGCCGCCGGCGATGCGGACGAGGTGGTCCTCGGCGTCCTCGGCGACGCTGACGGCGCCGTCCAGACCCCGCGGCGCCACCACAGCGTTGCGGATCACCTCACGCACGTCGTCGTCGGTGAGGCTGCCGAGCGTGAGAAGCACGCTGCGGCTCAACAGGGGTGAGATGACCGAGAACGCGGGGTTCTCCGTGGTCGCGGCGACCAGGGTGACCCAGCCGTTCTCCACGGCGGGCAGCAGCGCATCCTGCTGGGTCTTGCTGAAGCGGTGCACCTCATCAACGAACAAGACGGTGCCCTCGCCCTGCATCCCGAGGGTGTCGCGGGCCCGCTCGATGACCTCGCGCACGTCCTTGACTCCCGCGTTCACCGCGGACAGCTTGACGAACCGTCGCCCGGTCGAGGTGCTGACCAGGCTCGCCAGAGTGGTCTTGCCGGTGCCGGGCGGGCCCCAGAGGATCACGCTCGTCGGTCCGGAACGGTTGCCGTCCTGGGCCGCGGCCACCAGTCGGCGAAGCGGGCTGCCCTCGACCAGCAGATGGCGCTGGCCGACGACCTCATCAAGGGTGCGGGGGCGCATGCGTACGGCCAGGGGCGCCCCGGCCCTCGCCGGGCCGGCGGCCTCGTCGAAGAGGCTCGCAGTCACCGGCCCACCCTAGGGCGCGCTCGGCGCCCACGTGTGCTCGGTGGCGATGGTGGGTCGGTGCGCCGCAAGGGCGCCGGAAGGGTGCCGTGCCACGAGTGCCGCGTTCGGCGCGGGCGGCGGCGCGGCTTTCGGTATCCGGGTGGTGCAGGAGGCACCATGGGGCCGTGGCTGATGTTCGGGAGCGTCTGCTCCGTGCGTGCCCGGACGACTACGTCCGGGTCGAGACCGAGGACCACGACGTCGCCGACGTCGTGGTCCGGGACGGCGCTGTGGGATGGACGACGCGGCGCTGGTCGCACGACCTGGACTGGACCACCGTGCTCGGGACGGACTGCGCGGAGGTTGCCGAGGTGGCTCGTACCCTCGTCGCGCTGAGCGCCGAGCGGGACCGGCCCACCGGCGGTCTCACGGTCAGTCGGGCCGCGGCCGCCCACGTGAGCCGGGTGCTGCCCTGGGAACCGAGCGGTGAGTGGGAGTGGTGGCTGACCCGTAGCGCTCCGGCGTACCAGCCGCACGAGGGCCTCGTCGTGGAGCTGTCGGCGCAGGACCCGCGCCTTGCCGAGCTCATCGCCACGTGGAGCCCGCTGGCGTCGGTCAGCGCCGGGGATGCCGTCGTACGCAGCTGGGTGGGCATCGTGGCACAGGACCGCCTGCTCGGGTGCGGCGCGGACACCCGGCGCCACCTGCAGGTGCCCCACCTGGCCGGGGTCGTCACCGAGGGCGCGCACCGTGGCCGAGGCTACGCGGCCGCAGTTTGTGCCAAGCTCACCCGGGACGCTCTTGCAGAGGGCGCACCCCTGGTGACGCTGTCGATGTACTCCGACAACGAGGCAGCCCGGCGCACTTACACCCGGCTCGGTTTTCGCCCCCAGCACGCCTTCAGCAGCGGGCGTCTGGCGGCCACCGCGACCCGGGGCACACCAGGTTGATCAAGGAGTAGCCGAGGGCTTTCCGGCTCGAACCGGCGATGTGGACCCCACCCTCACTTTGATCAACTGTGTGTCACCGGGGCCGACGGCGCGTCGACGCCGGCTTCTTTGCGCTGGGCCCCGGTGATCAGGGCAGGTGCGCCGGTGAGCGGGTCGTGCCCGCCACCGGTCTTGGGAAACGCGATGACCTCGCGGATCGAGTCCGCGCCGGACAGCAGCGCGCAGATCCGGTCCCAGCCGAACGCAATGCCGCCGTGCGGCGGGGGGCCGAACGCGAATGCGTCGAGCAGGAACCCGAACTTCTCCTGCTGTTCTGGCACGGCGAGGCCCATCATCGCGAAGACCCGTTGCTGCACAGCCGCATCGTGGATACGGATCGACCCACCACCGATCTCGTTGCCGTTGCAGACCAGGTCGTATGCGTACGCCAGGGCGTGCTCCGGGTCCTGCTCGAACGAGTCGAGCCACTCGGCCGTGGGCGACGTGAACGCGTGGTGCACAGCGGTCCACCGCCCGGACCCGACGGCGACGTCACCGCTTGCGGTGGCGTCCTCAGTAGCCTCGAACAGCGGCGCGTCGACTATCCACACGAACGACCAGGCGGACTCGTCGATCAGGCCACCGCGGCGCCCGACCTCGAGTCGTGCCGCGCCAAGCAGCGCTCGCGCCGACGCCCGCGCTCCGGCGGCGAAGAACACACAGTCCCCGGGGTTTGCGCCGACAAGGTCGGCGAGGCCGGTCCGCTCGGACTCGGACAGGTTCTTGGCGACGGGACCGGAGAGCTCGCCGTCCTCACCGACCAGGACGTACGCCAGCCCTCGGGCGCCGCGCTGGCGCGCCCAGTCCTGCCAGGCGTCGAGGGTCTTGCGCGGCTGCGAGCCGCCGCCGGGCATGACGACGGCACCGACGTACGGCGCCTGGAACACCCGGAACGGGGTGTCGACGAAGTACTCGGTGCACTCGACGAGCTCGAGCCCGAAGCGCAGGTCCGGCTTGTCACTCCCGTAGCTGGCCATGGCGTCTGCGTACGTCATCCGGCGGATCGGGGTGGGGATGTCATGGCCCACCAGTGACCACAGCGCGCCCACGACCGCCTCGCCGACTGCGATGACATCGTCCTGGTCCACGAAGCTCATCTCGATGTCGAGCTGGGTGAACTCCGGCTGACGGTCGGCGCGAAAGTCCTCGTCCCGGTAGCAGCGCGCGATCTGGTAGTACCGCTCCATCCCCGCGACCATGAGCAGCTGCTTGAACAGCTGCGGGCTCTGCGGCAGCGCGTACCAGCTGCCCGGCTGCAGTCGGGCGGGGACCAGGAAGTCGCGGGCCCCCTCGGGTGTGGAGCGTGTCAGGGTCGGCGTCTCGATTTCGATGAAACCCTTGTCGTGCAGCACCTCTCGGGCCGCATGGTTCACCTCGCTACGGAGCCGGATCGCAGCGCCGGGGACCGGGCGGCGCAAGTCGAGGTAGCGGTAGCGCAACCGTGCCTCCTCCCCCACCTCGACGTGGTCGTCGATCGGGAAAGGCAGCGCAGCCGCGGTGGACAGGACCTCGAGAGACGTTGTGACGACCTCGATGTCGCCGGTGGGCAGGCCCGCGTTGTCGTTACCCTCGGGACGGGCACGTACCTCTCCGACGACCTTGAGGCAGAACTCTGCGCGCAGCGGGTGCGCCACCTCGGCGTCACGTACGACGACCTGCACCACACCACTCGCGTCACGCAGGTCGAGGAATGCCACTCCGCCGTGGTCGCGGCGGCGCGCAACCCAGCCGGCCAGCGTGACCGTCCCGCCCACGTCGGCGGCTCGCAGGGTGCCGGCATCGTGCGTACGGATCACGGGTGGGTCCTTCCGAGGTCGATCGTTTGGGGGCGGGCTGCCGGTCGTGACGTTGTGGAGCGATCATCGCAGCCGGCCGCGGCACGAGGCCCCGGGGTTTTCGTACCGGCTCGTGCGGCCGGGGCCTGCCCGTCCATGCTGCCGGGTGCCGCCGGCGGGCACCGTGGGTCGTCAAGATCGCTGGTTCGGGTCAGATCGCGAAGCTGAACTCCCTTGATCGTCCCTTTGGGAAGAAGAGCGGAGTTCATGAGAGCCGGCGGACTTGGGGGTGCAGGTCTTCTGAGGGTGGGGACCAGGTGCTGGGGTCGGCCGGGACCTGGTCCCCGGAGCGGATGTCCTTGAGTGGCTCGTCGGCCCCGGGGAACCAGACGTACGGGATGCCGCGGCGGTCGGCGTAGCGGATCTGCTTGCCGAACTTGTCTGCACGCGGCGCGACCTCCGTGCTGATGCCGCGGGCCCGCAGCGCCGCGGCGACCGCCTCGGACTCGCCCCGGCTTGCCTCGTCGGCGACGGACACGAGCACGCAGGTCGGCACCGACCGGCTGGCGATGACCAGGCCGCGGCCCAGCAGCACGGACATCAACCGGGTGACGCCCAGGGAGATGCCGACGCCGGGGTACGTCGTGCGCCCGTCGCTGGCCAGTGAGTCGTACCGGCCACCGGAGCAGACGGAGCCGAAGGACTCGTACCCGACCAGCTGGGTCTCGTAGACGGTGCCGGTGTAGTAGTCCAGACCGCGGGCAATCTTGAGGTCGGCCACCAGCACGCCCGGCGCACGCTCCGCGGCGCCACCCACGACGGCGGCCAGCTCGTCCAGGCCCTCGTCCAGCAGCGGGTCGCTCACGCCGAGGGCGCGTACCTGCTCAACGAACGAGGTGTCAGGGGTACGGATCGATGCCAGCGCGAGGCACCGCTCGGCGGCCGCGTCGGACAGTCCGGCCTCGCCGGTCAGCACCGCCGCCACCTTGGCGGGACCGATCTTGTCGAGCTTGTCGACCGCCCGGAGCACGGCAGCGGTGTCCGGTGCGCCGACGCCACGGTAGAACCCTTCCGCGAGCTTGCGGTTGTTGACCAGGATCACTGCGGGTGGGCACGGCAGCGCCCGGAAGACCTCGGCCGTGACGACCGCGATCTCGACCTCGTGATGGAACGCGAGAGTGTCACGCCCGACGATGTCGATGTCGGCCTGCGTGAATTCCCGGAAACGCCCTTCCTGAGGGCGCTCCCCGCGCCACGCCTTTTGGATCTGGTAGCGCCGCAACGGGAATTCCAGGTGGCCGGCGTTCTGCAGCACGTAACGTGCGAACGGCACCGTCAGGTCGAAGTGCAGCGCCAACCCCCCGTCGGACTCGCCCTCGTCGGCTTGCAGCCGGCGTACGGCATAGACCTCCTTGTCGATCTCCCCCTTGCGCAGCAGCTGGTCCAGCGGTTCGACCGCGCGGGTCTCCAGCGAGGAGAAGCCGTGCAGCTCGAAGATCGCCCGGACGGTGTCGAGGACCTCGAGCTCGACGATCCGCTCGGCCGGCAGCCACTCCGGAAACCCTGACAGCGCGGTAGGCCGGCTCACGCGGTCCACCCCCACCCCGACGTCACTGGCCCCACGGTCGAGAACCGCCGGTTGCGGGCCTGATGTTCGACCCTCAGGACAGTGACGTCGGGGCGGGTGGAGGTCACAGTCCCCGCCCGGGACCGGCACCGGAGAGCTCGAGCAGGTACGGATTCACGACCCG
>JBDTDW010000191.1:0-3787 GCA_039922855.1 Candidatus Nanopelagicales bacterium
GTGGACAACGCCCGCGGCGTGGCTCCGGTCCGTCGTACCGTCCCGGGGTGCTCCTTCGCCGTACCGCCGTCGTTCGTAGGCCGTCGCTGGTCCCTGCGCGATCCGTGCCTGCGCAGTCCGTCCCCGGGCAGTCCGTCCCCGGGCAGTCCGTCCCCGGGCAGTCGGCTCCCTGGCGCCGCCTGCTGCGCCGGCACCGGCGGGTGCTGGCCGCCGGCCTCGCCGCCCTGTCCGTCGTGCTCGTGGTGCGCTCGGTCAGTCCACAGCCCGCTCCGACCGTGCCGATCCTGGTCGCGGCGCACGACCTCGCCCCCGGCGCGCCCGTACGGGTCGACGACGTCACAGTGGCCCGCTGGCCCGCCGGGCTGGCACCCGCCGGCGCCCTCACAGATCCCGCGGACCTTCCGCAGCGCCTCCTGGCGACACGAGTCGCCGTCGGCGAACCGCTGTCCGACATCCGGTTCCTGTCACCGGCACTGATCGCCGCGTACGGCTCCGGTCTTGTCGCGACCCCGGTACGGCTCGCCGACGCCGGCGCCGCCGGCCTGCTCCACGAGGGCGACCTGGTCGACGTCCTCGCCGCCGCACCGACGTCCGCGGGTGCCGCATCGCTGCAGGGCCCGGCGGTCCAGAGCGCGACGATCGTGGCCACCGGCGTCAGGGTGGTGCTTGCGGGCACGGAGCGGGTGAACGGCCAGGGCGATGGCAACCTGAGCAGCACCGGCGACATGACCGATGGCTCACTCGTGGTCCTGGCCACGACCAGCGCCGTGGCGGCCGCACTCGCAGGGGCGGCCGTGTCGTCCCGGCTCAGCGTGGTGCTACGGGCGGGTTGACCAGCCCGTTCACGCTTCTCCGGTGGGGACTGGGTCGCTCAGTCGACGTGGTGCGGAGGCTTGTCCTCCAGGAAGCGCCGCAGGTCGGACGGGTCTGCCGGACCGGGCCCGGCCCGGTCGCCCCAGGCGGCGTCGGAGTCCTGGCGCCCCCGCTCGGGCACGAGGTCGACATCAAGGTCCAGGCGCGCCGGCTCCGGCGCCGACCCCGGCTCCGGCTCCACTGGCTGCCCCACCCCACAAGTGTCCCCCGCCGCCCCGCCGCACTCCGAGCGGGTTCGTCGGCCAAGATGATCCCGGCGGGTGTTGACCGCTCGCCGGAAGAGCGCGGCCGAGCACGCCGGCCGGCGTGCTTTGCCAAGGAGTGCCGAGGAGGACGATGAGCACCCCGACCTCGTTGGGCGCCAAGGCGCCGGCAGCGCGCCGGCAACGCATCATGGATGCGGCGGTCCAGGTGCTCAAGGACAAGGGCTTCGCCGGCACCCGGGTCGCGGACATCGCCTCCGCGGCCGGTACCTCCCCGGCGCTGGTCGTCTACCACTTCGGCACCCTCGACGGTGTTCTCGCTGCTGCACTGGCCAGCGTGGAGGACGCGTTCTACGACGATCTGGCCGAGTCCGTTCCGCAGGACACCGGTGCAGTGCAACGGCTGCGCCTGCTCGGCGAGCTCGGCTCGGACACCGAGGGGACCCGCGACTGGTCACTGTGGATGGAGATCTGGGTGCGGGCCCTGCGCGACGACCAGATCCAGGAGCTGCGACGCGCGCTGGACGGCCGGTGGCGCGAGACCGTGCGGGCCACCATCGACCTCGGTGTCACCGAGGGGGCCTTCACGTGTTCTGATCCCGCAAGCGCCGCGACCCGGCTCGCGGCGCTCATGGACGGGCTCGGGGTCCAGGTCGCGCTGGGCGACCCCAGCGTCCCGGCGGAGCGGATGGCCTCGCTCTGGCTCGAGTGCGCCGCCGCCGAGCTCGGCCTGGACCCTGCGCTGCTGCTCGGCCCGTGACGGCGTCGGGTGCGCCGGGCACCGTACCGGCTTGACACCTCTGTGGGGGTCCGGCGTACGCTGCTGTCATTCTGAACGCCTGTTCAGGATGGCCTGGTACCCCAGGTCCGGCGACGGATGCGAGGAATGGCCATGGCGGCCACGCACACCACCGGGACCCCCCGAGGCGGCTCGATGCCGCTCGTTGGTGAGAGCCGCAACCCGGCTCGACTGCAGCGGGATCTCCGCGACCATCTCCTGCTCAACTTCACCGACATGTCGCAGTACGCCGACCGCGACGTCCCGGTCTTCACCCGCGGTGAGGGCTGCTACATCTTCGACGTGAACGGGCGCCGCTACATCGACGGCCTGTCAGGGCTGTTCTGCACCAACCTCGGGCACTCCTACGGAGCCGAGGTCGCGGAGGCGGCCAAGAGCCAGCTCTCCGAGCTGGTCTTCACCCCGACCTGGCACGAGGCCCACCCCAGCGCTATCGAGCTCGCGGCCAAGATTGCCGCCCGTGCCCCCGAGGGCATGGAGCACGTGTACTTCACGACCGGCGGTGGCGAGGCAGTCGAGGCGGCCTGGAAGCTGGCGCGGCAGTGGCACGCCGCGAACGGACAGCCGCAGCGCCGCAAGGCGATCGCGCGGCACTCCTCCTACCACGGGACGTCCTTCGCCGCCCTGTCGTTCACCGGCTACACCGAAGCGCGCGCACCGTTCGAACCGTTGGGTGTCCCCACCCACCACGTATCACCGACGAACGCGTACCGGCACCCGCTCGGCCACGACGAGGCTGCGTTCTGCGCGGTCCTGCTGGCCGAGATCGAGCAGGCCATCGAGTTCGAGGGCCCGGACACCGTCGCCATGCTCATTGCCGAGCCGGTGCAGAACTCCGGGGGTTGCTTCACACCGCCGGCCGGCTACTGGACCGGGCTGCGCGAGATCTGCGACAGGTACGGCGTCCTGCTGGTCGCCGACGAGGTCATCAACGGCTTCGGGCGCGTCGGGCACTGGTTCGCCTCGGAGCGGTACGGGGTCGTACCAGACATGATCACGTTCGCGAAGGGGGTCACGGCCGCGCATGCACCACTGGGCGGCGTGGTCCTGCACGAGCGCATCGCAGAGCCGTTCGCCTCCGGGCGCGTGACGTTCATGCACGGCCTGACCTGGAGCGGTCACCCGCTCTGCACCGCCATCGGCCTGTCGGTGCAGAACATCCTCGAGCGCGACGGGATCATCGAGCACGTCCGCGAGCAGGAGCCGTTGTTCCGCGCCGAGCTCGATACGCTGCGGAGCCTGCCGCTGGTCGGAGATATCCGCGGTGCCGGTCATTTCTGGGCCGTCGAGCTCGTCAAGGACAAGACCACCCGCGAGACCTTCAGCGCACCGGAGTGCGAGTGGCTGTTCGGCGAGGTCCTGTCCGGTGAGCTGTGGGACCGCGGGCTGTTGTGCCGCCTCGACGACAGAGGTGATCCGGTGATCCAGCTGTCGCCGCCGCTGGTCGCCGACATGGGTCTCATCCACGACATCGTGCAGATCGTCGGGGACTCCCTCGTCGTGGCCGGAGACATGGTTCAGGCCGGCCGGACCACGGCTGCCTGATCTCGGAACATCCGTCGCGGCGGCAGGGTTGGTCCCACCATGACTGACTCCGCCGTTTCGACGGTCTCCCGTTCGGTGCACCTGCTCTCCCGGCCCGTGGGAGTGCCCACCCGGGACGACTTCGCCGTGGTCGAGGCGCCGATCCCGGCACTGGGCTCCGGTGAGCTGCTGGTCCGTTCGCTCGTCATGAGCGTCGACCCCTACATGCGGTCGCGCATGAACGACGCGAAGTCGTACGCGCCCCCCTTCGAGCTCGACCAGCCGATGACCGGTGGCGCCGTCGGGGTCGTGGTGGCTGCGAACGCATCGCGGATCCCGGTCGGAGCGACCGTGCTGCACTGGCAGGGCTGGCGCGACTACGCCGTCG
>JBDTDW010000192.1:0-3418 GCA_039922855.1 Candidatus Nanopelagicales bacterium
GGTGACATCGACTAGATCGGTGCTGCCGCGCAGGGCCAGATCGGCCGCGATACGGGACACGGCCGGGCCCCACATCATCCCGTGCCCACAGGCGGACGCGATCGTCGCGCCGGTTATCGGCCCTTCCTCGGTACGGACCGAACCCAGCACAGGGAGATGGTCCGGGGTGAACTCGATGGTGGCTGCCCACGTCTTCGCCACACCGATTCGGCCCGTGACCGGGACAAGCGCGGCCATGCGCTTGCGGATCGATTCGTAGTACGTCCAATCGAAACCGGTCGAGCGGCCAGGCGACTCCTGCGGGTTGCTCATCCCCCATAGCAGGCCGCCCTCCTCGGGGCGCCAGTAGATTCCCGAAACGAGGTCGAAGAACATCGGTAGCCGGCTCGGAGCGAGGTCCGGGTGCGGTGCCGTGACAGCGATCTGGTGCCGTACGCGACCGACCGGGACCCGGGCCCCGACGATCCCGCCGAGGTCGGCCATCCTCGTGCCACCGGCCAGCACCACGCGGTCGGTGGAGATCGTCCCGGCGCTGGTCTGCACCCCCGTCACGCGAGCCCCGTCGGCCAGAAGCCCGGTGAATCTGGTGCGCTCGCGGATGTCGATCCCGGCGCCGAGCAGTGCGGCGGTGTACGCGAGCACGTTCCGCGGCGGATCGACGTACCCGTCGGTCGGGGAGTACGAGGCACCCATCGTGCTTCCCGGGGCCAGTGACGGGTTCATCTCATCGACTTGGTCCGGAGGGACCCAGCTGACGTCGAGGCCGAGGCCCTGCTGCATGGCGATGCGATCGTGCGCCGTGGCTACCTCGACGTCCGTGAACGCCGGCATGAAGTAACCCTGCTTCACGAACCCGGAGTCGATCCCGGTCCTGTCGTACTGCTGGGAGTAGAAGTCCCGGCACCACATGCCGAGCCGGACCCCGATCTCGGTCCCACCCTGGGCACGTACCATTCCGGCAGCGCGGCTGCTCGCGCCACTACCGAGGGTCTCCTCCTCGAGCACAACCACGTGTTCGAGGCCCTCTCGGGCCAGGAACCAGGCGCACCACGCTCCAACCGTTCCGCCCCCGACGACGACGGCATCAGCAGTGTTGGGCGAAAGACTGACCATCCCGCGACGCTTGCATAGCCTGAACGGTCAGTCAAGGACACGAACAGAGGGCACGCGCGACGTACCTCCGCACCTCGTGGCGCACCAAGACGTAGTCTCGATGCACTACTGATGCGCTGCCACCGTCGGCGATCACACCACTGCTGGAGGTTCCGTCGAATGCTGCTGGCTGCGATCGGTGAGCCGTTCGGGCAAGGGTGGGAACAGCTCGGGGATCTTGCCCTGGCCATGGTGCTCTGTTCGCTGATCGGGCTGGAACGGGAGTTCCGACAAAAGAGCGCCGGCGTCCGGACCCACACCATCGTCGGGCTCGGCGCCGCCTTGATCGTCCTGGTCTCCAAGTACGGCTTCACCGACGTACTCGGCGCACACGTGGATCTTGACCCGTCGCGGGTTGCGGCGCAGATCGTGACAGGCATCGGGTTCATCGGCGGTGGGCTGATCTTCGTCAGGCGTGACGCCGTCCGGGGTCTGACCACGGCGGCTGTGGTGTGGCTGACGGCAGCAGTGGGCATGGCGGCCGGGGCCTCACTCCCTGTCCTGGCTGTCGCGGCGACAGCGGGGCACTTCCTCATCGTCTCCGGCTACACAGCTGTCGCGCCGAGGTTGCCCAACTCGAGGTACTCGCCGTCTCCGTTGGCCATGACCTACCACGACGGCGAAGGGGTGCTGCGTCGAGTCCTCGCGTACTGCACCGAACAAGGCTTCACGGTCAGTCAGGTGTCCACCGACAGAGGAGAATCTGAGACCGGCAAAGCCAAGGACAACGACGCGAAGAGCAAGCCGCGCGATGTCACGGTGCAGCTGCACGTGCAAGGACGTGGCTCGGTGACCGATCTGGCGGTCGCACTGTCGGAGATGAACGGGGTTGTGACAGTCACCGCTAGCAACGTCGACATCTCCACCGAATGAACCGCTCCCCGCAACGACGTCGGGGGGTCAGTCGGGGTCGGTCAGGGCACCCGGATCCGCAGGTACGTCGACCGCGTGCTCCTGCAGGGCGGCGAGCAGGACCACCTCCAGGGCTCGGACGTTCGTGGAGGCGAGCACAACCGGTGCAGCAAGCCCCGCTTCGTACGCCTGCAGCCACCGCACGGCGACGACGCACCAGCGATCACCGGGGACGAGTCCGACAAACCCATACTGGGGCAGCGGTGTGCGCAGATCGTTGCCCACCCGTTGCTGGTGGTCCAGGAACGCCTCGGTCATGACCGCGCACACCGAGTGGCTGCCGAGGTCCTCCGGGCCGCTCGAGCAGCAACCGTCCCGGTAGAACCCGGTCACCGGATCGCTGCTGCAGGGCTCGAGCTCCCCTCCTACCACGTTCCGCTCATTGGCCACGGGCTCAGCCTGTCACTCGAGGATGAACCTCGGCACTCATGACGCGGCCGCTGCGCCGGCTGCCGCAGTTCCTCAATACGACGGGCGTCTCAGATGCTAGTTGCATGTTCATCTATCTGGTTGTAACCTCAACTACACGGGGCCGAATCCAGAGGACATCCCATGCGTACTTTCAAGATCGGCTACATCGTCGGAAGCACGTCGGCCCACTCCATCAACCGCAAGCTGGCCATCGCCATCAGCCGGCTCGCCCAGCCTCACTTCGAGTTCGTCGAGATCCCGCTCTGCGAGCTGCCGGTCTACAACCGTGACCATGACGCCGACTACCCGCAGCCGGGCAATCACCTCAAGGCCGCGATCGAGTCCGTCGACGCCGTCCTGATCGTGACCCCCGAGTACAACCGAGGAATCCCCGGAGCGCTCAAGAACGCCCTCGACTTCGCCAGCCGGCCGTGGGGGACGAACTCGTTCGCCGGCAAGCCGGTGGCCATCGCGGGCGCTTCGGGCGGTCCGATCGGCACCGCTGTCGCCCAGTTCCAGCTTCGCGGCACCCTCGGTTTCCTCGACGCGATCGTCATGGGACAGCCCGAGGCGTACATCCAGCTCACCGAAACATCGATCGATGAGACAACCGGAGAGCCGAGCGAGTCCCTGGCCGGCTTCCTTCGCGGCTATGTCGCAACCTTCGAGGCGTTTGTCGCCAAGAACGCCGAGAAGCCTGACGATGAGTACCAGGAGTCTTCCGCCGCCTGAAACTGATCCGGCGCCAGCAAGCTGCGCACCTGCCGCAATCCGGCAGGTGCGCAGTGCTGTCCCCGCTGGCTTGCTCGGGACACAGCGTTGCCGGACGTCGTTGCTTCGAGCTGGCCCACTGGTCGCTAGCCGGAGGCGTTCCCGCCAAGCGGCCGGGGAGGCACTGTTACGCCGGCCTCAGTTCGAGCTCGTGGTCGGTGTCGTTCATCCA
>JBDTDW010000193.1:0-10434 GCA_039922855.1 Candidatus Nanopelagicales bacterium
AGCCGTGACCGATACCCCCAGCCCGGACACGACCCCAGGGAGCGGGTCACCAGGGCCCGGACCCACACCAGCATCGACCGGTACCGGTGGGTCCGGGAAGTCGGACGGGAAGGGGGCCACCGGGGAGCACTGCGCCTCCAGTGCCCGGCCCAGCGCCGGGACGGTCGGGCGCTGGGCTGGATCTGGGTCAGCACCTCGTAACAGCAGCAGCGCCAGCTCGCCGCCGAGCGTGCCGGCGTCGAAGCCGGCCGTGAGAAGCACCACCAGGTCTCGCACGTCGTCGGCCCCCGTCGGAACTACCCCCGCGCCGGGCGACCACGCGACCGCGCACCCGGCGAGCTCGACCACACCACCGGGCGACACGCGCACGAGGTCCGCACCGACCCGGCCGTGCGCCAGCCCGCTGACGTGGAGGGCACCGAGCGCCTGGCACAGGGCAAGGCCGACGGCCACCGTCTCGGCCACTGTTGCGGGGCGGCGGGCGGTGAGCTCGGCCCAGCTGACCGACCCGGACGCGACGCAGTAGGTGAGCGAGAACCCGTCCGCCCGTTCGGCGATCCGCCGCAGCGGGCTCAGGTGCGGCACGTCTAGCGCGGCGAGCCGAGCCAGCGAGCGCCGCAGGCGGTCCCGCTGCTCGAGCGTCGCCCCAGCCAGCGACAGGAACGACGTCTGCTCGCGCGAGCCCCGAGCCGCATTCGTCTCAGCCGTGAACCCACCGGCAGGTACGAACTTCTCGGTGATGGTCATGACGGCCAGGGTGCCGTAGCCAGGGCCCTGGCCGCGGCCGTCGTCCACAGGGTGCCGAGGGTGCGCCCGCGAGCGGGGCGTAGGTTCGGCGCGCCATGACCACCCGCCGCATCCTTGCCACCTCTGGTGGCTTTCTGCCGCGGCGCGACGGTCGCTACAACGGGCGCCTTCCGGGCCGTACCGTCCTGCAGGCCCTGCGCCTGTCGGGCAAGGACCGTCCTCGCGTGCTGCTGCTGGAGACCGCTGGCGGTGACAACGACACCTACTTCACCCTGAAGTACCAAGCCCTTTCCCGGGTCAGCGCCGACGTCGACCACCTCGCGCTCTTCCCGATGCCGAACCAGCCGGTCGACGAGGCCCTCGGTCGCGCCGACGTCGTCTGGGTGGGCGGTGGCTCCGTCGCGAACCTGCTGGCCTGCTGGCGGGTGCACGGGGTCGACGTGGCCATGCGCGATGCCTGGGAGCGCGGGGTCGTGCTGGCCGGGGTCAGCGCCGGGTCGATCTGCTGGCACGTCGGCGGCGCGACCGACTCGTACGGACCACAGCTGCGTCCGATCACCGATGGGCTGGGCCTGCTGCCGTACGGCAACGGAGTGCACTACGACAGCGAGCAGCAGCGTCGGCCCCTGGTCCAGTCGCTGGTGGCCGATGGCACCTTGCCCACGACGTACTGCACCGATGATCGCGTCGGCATCCTGTACGAAGGAACCGACCCGGTCGAGGTCGTGACCGATGAGGACGTCGATCCAGCCACCGGACCGGCCGCGTACCGCGTCGAGCTTGTCAACGGCGCCCTCGTCGAGACCCGACTCGCCCCCGGCTCCCTCACCTGACCTGACGTGCGGCCGCTAGTTGTGTGGGCCGCCGGCCACATACACGACCTGGCCGGAGACGAAGGACGCCTCGTCGCTGACGAAGAACGAGACCATGGCCGCGATGTCCGCCGGCTGACCCACGCGCGCGACCGGGATCGCGCTCGCGGCGGCCGCCTTGAAGTCATCGAAGGACATGCCGACCCGGGCGGCGGTGGCCGCGGTCATCTCGGTCTCGATGAAGCCCGGGGCGACAGAGTTGACCGTGATCCCGAACTTGCCCAGCTCGATCGCCAGCGTCTTGGTGAAGCCCTGCAACCCGGCCTTGGCGGCGGAGTAGTTGGCCTGACCCCGGTTGCCGAGCGCTGAGGTGCTGGACAGGCTCACGATCCGGCCCCACTTCGCCGCGGTCATGTGCGCCTGGACGGCGCGGCTCATGAGGAACGAGCCACGCAGGTGCACGCCCATGACGGTGTCCCAGTCCAACGTCGTCATCTTGAACAGCAGGTTGTCCCGGGTCACCCCGGCGTTGTTCACCAGGACGGTCGGTGCCCCGAGCTCCTGGGCCACCCGCGTCACTGCCGCCGCGACCCCCTCCTCGTCGGCCACGTCGACGCCGACCGCCAGCGCGCGACGCCCGCACTGCTGGACCTGCTCGACCACCGACAGGCAGTTCTCCTCGTCGAGGTCCAGGACGGCCACGTCGAACCCGTCGCGGGCCAGGCGCACCGCGACGGCGGCACCGATGCCGCGCGCCGCACCCGTCACGATCGCGGTACGGGTGGGCTGGGCCATCTGTGCTCCCGGTGCTCGGTTGTGCTGCTCGTCCTGACGGCCGATGGAGCGGCACCGAAACGGCGCCGGCGACTGGTCCGTCAGATGGACGTCCAGGGCTCGTCGCGGCAAAGACTACCCACCTGGTGGCTGCCTGCCGCCGACGTGTCATGGGTACAGTCCCCGCACCTGACCGCGGTGGAACCGGCACGACACGACGCTCCACCATGCCATCGCCTCTGGGGGAGAACCATGCTGCGACCTGGACGGACGACCCGCGTGGGACAGTGCCGCGCGTACGACGCGGCCCGTGCCCGTGGGAGGGCTGCACGCCCGAATCGAGCCGGCAGATGAGCCGGCCCGAGGACGACGAGCTGGCCGTCCACCTGGCCGGGGCCGCGGGCGCCCTGCTGCTCTTGGTTCGCGAGGAGGCGTTCACCGCCGGTGCCCCGGTAGGCAAGCCGCTCGGTGAGCTGGGCGACCGCAGGGCCAACGAGCTGATCCTGGCTCGGCTGCGGTTGGACCGTCCGGGTGACAGCGTGCTGTCGGAGGAGTCAGCCGATGACCGCTCCCGCGTGGACGCGGACCGGGTATGGATCATCGATCCGCTCGACGGCAGCCGGGAGTTCGGGCTGGCAGGGCGCTCGGACTGGGCGGTGCACGTGGGCCTGTGGGAGCGCGGTCAGCAGATCACTGCTGCTGCTGTGGCGCTGCCCGCCCTCGGCACGGTGGTGGGAACCCAGTACCGGCAGGCCGTGACTGCCGTACACAGTCCGCCGCGGGTGCTGGTGAGCGACTCACGACCGCCGGCGTTCCTGCCACAGCTGTGCGCGCGGCTCGGCATGCAGGCGGTGCCGATGGGATCAGCGGGCGCCAAGGCCATGGCAGTGGTACGAGGCGACGCGGATGCGTACGTCCATGCCGGCGGCCAGTGGGAGTGGGACTCCGCCGCGCCGGTGGGCGTCGCGCTCGCGCTCGGCCTGCACGCGAGTCGGGTCGATGGCAGCCCGCTACGGTACAACCAGGCCAACCCGTACCTGCCAGACCTGTTGATCTGCAGGCCCGAGCTGGCCGACCAGATGCTGACAACGATCGCAGCCGTGCAGGAACAGGAGGCGCAGACGTCATGACGGCTGCCACTGCACTGACCCATCTGGATCGCCTCGAGGCCGAGAGCATCTACATCATGCGCGAGGCTGCCGCCGAGAGCGAGCGGCCGGTGATGCTGTACTCGGTCGGCAAGGACAGCGCCGTGATGCTGCACCTCGCGGGCAAGGCCTTCCGCCCGTCCTCATTGCCGTTCCCCTTGCTCCACGTCGACACCACGTGGAAGTTCCGCGCGATGTACGAGCTGCGCGACAAGATGGCCGCCGAGATGGGCGTGGAGCTGATCGTCCACCAGAACCCGGAGTGCGTCCGCCTCGGCATCAATCCCTTCACCCATGGCTCAGCTGTGCACACCGACATGTGGAAGACGCAGGGACTCAAGCAGGCGCTGGACAAGTTCGGTTTCGACCTCGCCTTCGGCGGCGCCCGACGCGACGAGGAGAAGTCCCGCGCGAAGGAGCGGATCTTCTCGATCCGGTCTGCGCAGCACCGTTGGGACCCCAAGCGACAGCGTCCGGAGCTCTGGAACCTGTACAACGTCCGCACCACCATGGGCGAGAGCGTCCGGGTCTTCCCGCTGTCGAACTGGACCGAGCTGGACATCTGGCAGTACATCCGGCGCGAGCAGATCCCCATCGTGCCGCTGTACTTCGCGGCCGAGCGCCCGGTGGTGGAGCGCGACGGGGGGCTGATCATGGTGGACGACGAGCGGATGCCGCTGGCACCGGGTGAGACACCGATGCTCAAGAAGGTCCGCTTCCGCACGCTGGGGTGCTATCCGCTGACCGGCGCGATCGAGAGCGAGGCGGACACCCTCACGGCGATCGTCCAGGAGATGCTGCTCGCGACGACGTCGGAACGCCAGGGGCGCGTCATCGACCGCGACGCGGCGGCGTCGATGGAACAGAAGAAGCAGGAGGGCTACTTCTGATGACGGTGGATCGCGACCTCGTCACCGGCGACATCGAGCAGTACCTCGAGCTGCAGGAGCGCAAGAGCCTGTTGCGGTTCATCACGTGCGGCAGCGTCGACGACGGCAAGAGCACCCTGATCGGACGGCTGCTGTACGAGTCGCACCTGGTGTTCGAGGACCAGCTCACAGCGCTGGAGACGGACTCGAAGCGGTTCGGCACCCAGGGCGCCGAGCTGGACCTGGCGCTGCTCGTCGACGGTCTGTCGGCCGAGCGGGAGCAGGGCATCACGATCGATGTCGCATACCGCTTCTTCGCAACGGACGTACGTAAGTTCATCGTTGCTGACACCCCCGGTCACGAGCAGTACACGCGCAACATGGTCACGGGTGCCTCGACCGCCGACGTGGCCGTCATCCTCATCGACGCCCGAAAGGGGGTGCAGACCCAGACTCGCCGCCACAGCTTCCTGGTGTCGTTGCTGGGGATCCGCAAGGTGGCCATCGCCATCAACAAGGTCGACCTGGTCGACTACTCCCAGGACATCGTGAAGGCGATCGAGTCGGACTACCGCAGTTTCGCGGCCGAGATCGGCCTGACCGATGTCGTGGCGATCCCACTGTCCGCCCTCATAGGGGAGAACGTCACCGAGCGCAGCGCGCTCATGCCGTGGTACCAGGGCCCGACCCTGATGGACTACCTCGAGACCGTCCAGGTCGAGGGCGAGGAGCGCAGCGGATCGTTCCGGATGCCGGTGCAGTGGGTGAATCGCCCCAACTCAGAGTTCCGCGGGTTCTCCGGCCAGCTCGGTCGTGGTCCGGCCGCCGTCGGAGCGCCGGTACTCATCCTGCCGGGACAGTCCCGCTCCACTATCGATCGCATCCTTGGCCCGTCCGGGGACCTGGACGAAGCACTCGCCGGCCAGCCGGTGACGATCACGTTGTCCGATGAGGTCGACGTCAGCCGCGGTGACGTCATCTGCGCCGCCGACGAGCCCGCGCAGGTCGCCGACCAGTTCGAGGCGCACGTCGTATGGATGGCCGAGGAGCAGCTGCTGCCCGCGCGGCAGTACCTGCTCAAGATCGGCACCAAGGTGGTCGGCGCTGCCGTAACCCGGATCAAGTACAAGATCAATGTGAACACGCTGGAGCATGTGAGCGCCGAGACGTTGGCGCTCAATGACATCGGCCTGTGCAACCTCGCGCTGGACCAGCCCGTGGCCTTCGACCCGTACTCGCAGAACCGCGAGCTCGGTGGCTTCATCCTGATCGACCGGATCACCGGGAACACCGTGGGTGCCGGCCTGATCAGGTTCGCGCTGCGCCGCTCGGCCAACGTCCACTGGCAGAGCCTCGAGGTCACCAAGGACGCCCACGCGCAGCTCAAGGGCCAGCGCCCGTGCGTGGTCTGGTTCACCGGCCTGTCCGGTGCCGGCAAGTCCGCGATCGGCAACCTGGTCGAGAAGCGGCTGCACGCGCTCGGACGGCACACCGTGCTGCTGGACGGGGACAACGTCCGGCACGGGCTGAACCGCGATCTGGGCTTCACCGCCGCCGACCGGGTCGAGAACGTACGACGCGTCGGGGAGGTAGCCCACCTCATGGTCGATGCCGGCCTGATAGTGCTGGTGACGTTCATCTCGCCGTTCCGGGAGGAGCGGGCCATGGCCCGCGAGATGGTCGAGCCCGGGGAGTTCTGCGAGGTGTTCGTCGACACCCCGCTGGCAGTCGCGGAGGCCCGCGACGTCAAGGGGCTCTACGCCAAGGCCCGCCGTGGCGAGCTGCGCAACTTCACAGGAATCGACTCACCGTACGAGCGCCCCGAGGCACCGGAGGTCACGATCGACACCACCGAGATCGACCCGGAGGCCGCCTCGGAGCTGATCGTGGACCGGCTCCGGGAGATGGGCGCACTCGACCCCGCCTGACCGGAACGAAGGACCCCACGTTGCCAGTGCGATCAGGCTCGCGATCGTGATCTGCGAGGACGGTGGTAGCGGGGATCCCGGCGCTGCGCCCCGCCCTCGCACCGGGCACCTCGCACCTCGCACCTGGCACCTCGCACCTGGCACCTCGCACTTCGCACCGGTCCCCGGGGCTCGTGCCGGCTCGACATCTGATGAGTGCTCCTGCCGGCGCGGGTTACGGTGGCGGGGTGAGGACCACCCCCACGGCGGGAGCCGTGCTGCACCTGGTGCGGGTCGGGCCGCAGGCGGTGCCGTACGAGCAGGCCTGGGAACAGCAGCGCGCTATCCACGACGCGGTCGCGGACGGCCGTGAGCCCGACACAGTGCTCCTGCTCGAGCACCCGCCGGTCTACACCGCGGGCCGGCGTACCGAGCCGCAGGACCGCCCGACCGATGGCACTGCCGTCATCGAGGTGGACCGCGGGGGCCGCATCACCTGGCACGGACCGGGACAGCTCGTGGGCTACCCGTTGGTGCGGCTGCCGGACCCGATCGATGTCGTGGCGCACGTCCGACGTCTGGAGGACGTGCTGATCGCCACCTGCGCGGACCTCGGTGTCAGCGCCGGCCGCGTCCCCGGGCGCAGCGGCGTCTGGCTCCCGGCCGACACCCCGCTGCAGGGCACCCGCCCCGAACGCAAGGTCGCGGCCATCGGCGTACGGGTCTCGCGCGGCGTGACCATGCACGGCTTCGCGCTCAACTGCGACTGCGACCTGGGATGGTTCGACCGGATCGTCCCCTGCGGCATCGCCGACGCCGGCGTGACCTCCCTGAGCGCTGAGCTCGGCCGCCGCGTCGGCGTCGCGGAAGTCCTGCCCTCCGTCGAGATCCACCTGCGACATTTCCTGGCCTCAGCCCCACCGCCATGAACTTCCCTTAGGGACGATCATGGCAGTTCAGCTGCGACATCTGACCCGAAGTGGCGATCTTGGCCGGCTTGAGGGTGCGGCTGCGGTGCTGTCGTCGCCGCGTACGCTGGCCGCGTGACACCTGACGCTGCGTACGCCGGCCCTGTGGGTACGGCCCGGGATGCCAGCCTTGTGGGTACCGCACCGGACGGGCGCCGGATGCTGCGGATCGAGGCCCGCAACGCTGCGGTGCCGATCGAGAAGAAGCCGCCGTGGATCAAAACCACGCTTCGCACCGGCCCGGAGTTTCGTCGCATCAGCAACCTGGTCAAGTCCGAGGGCCTGCACACCGTGTGCCAGGAAGCCGGCTGCCCCAACATCTACGAGTGCTGGGAGGACCGTGAGGCCACGTTCTTGATCGGTGGCTCGCAGTGCACCCGCCGGTGCGACTTCTGCCAGATCGACACCGGCAAGCCGGACCCGCTCGACCGTGACGAGCCCCGCCGGGTCGCGGAGTCGGTCCAGAAGATGGCCCTGGCGTACGCCACCGTCACCGGTGTCACCCGCGATGACCTGCCCGACGAGGGTTCCTGGCTGTACGCCGAGACCGTACGGGCCATCCACTCCGCGGTTCCGGGATGCGGTGTGGAGCTGCTCATCCCGGACTTCTCCGGCAAGGCGGACCTGCTGGCCGTGGTGTTCGACACCGCTCCTGAGGTGCTGGCGCACAACCTGGAGACCGTGCCGCGGATCTTCAAGCGGATCCGCCCGGCCTTCCGGTACGACCTGTCCCTGGACGTGCTCACGCAGGCCCGCGCTGCCGGGCTTGTGACGAAGTCCAACCTCATCCTCGGCATGGGCGAGACCATCGAGGAGGTCGTTCAGGCGATGCGCGACCTGTACGACGCCGGCTGCGAGCTGCCCACCATCACGCAGTACCTGCGGCCCAGCCCGCGGCACCACCCGGTCGAGCGCTGGGTGCGGCCGGAGGAGTTCGTCGAGCTGGGCGCCGAGGGCGAGCGGATCGGGTTCTCCGGGGTCATGAGCGGGCCGCTGGTGCGCTCGTCGTACCGCGCCGGGCGGCTCTACCGGCAAGCACAAGAGGCCCGTCGGACCGGCGAGCACGCCGTACTGCTGGCTGGTGGCGCGTGACGGCCGGCATCGATCCCCGGTGAGTCGGCACTACCCGACCGGTTCCGTCGTCGCGACGCACCTGTGGCCGCCCGGCCTGCCCACCCCGGTCCGGGTGGACACCTTGCTGCTGGACTGGGGTGGCCCGGTCGGAGACCGCCACCATGGCCTGACGACCCTGTCCGACACCCGCCAGCGCGAGCACTACAAGCCGGATACCAAGATCCGCAACCACCGTCAGGTGTCGATCGTGTCGGCCGAGGAGATGACGCAGGTCGCGGCCGCGATGGGGATACCGGAGATCGGTCCCGGACTCATCGCGGACAACCTGTACGTCACCGGTGTGCCCCAGCTGACGGCCCTGCCACGGATGACCCGGCTGGTGTTCGACGGCGGCGCCGTTCTGATGCTCGGCGGCGAGAACGGACCCTGCACGATCGCCGGCGCGTTGATCGAGGCCGTCTACGGGACCGCCCCCCCAACCTTTCCCAAGGCGGCACTGCACCGTCGGGGCGTGACCGGTTGGGTGGAACACCCCGGCTCGATCATCCCCGGTGCCACGTTCGAGGTCCGTACCCCCTGACGCGAGCCCGGGCAGCCCGGGGAACGCGATGGCCGCGAACCCGTATCCTGTGAGGCACGTACGAGGTCCCCAGGAGCATCCTTCGTGAGCAACGACAAGTCAGACACGCCCAAGAGCGGCCGGATCCGCCAGATGCGGGAGGCGTACAAGCTCACCAAGACGGTCCAGCCGATGATCGGCTGGTTCCTGCTGGCACTGTTCTTCGGAATCCTCGCGGTCTTCGTGATCATCGGCCTGCTGCTGAACTCACCGATCTACTTCTTGATCATCGGGATCCCGTTCGCGATCCTGGGTGTGGTGATCATCTTCTCTCGCAAGGCCGAGTCGGCCGCGTACTCCCAGATCGAAGGTCAGCCGGGGGCCGCCGCGGCGGCCCTGCAGACCCTGCGCTCGGGCTGGTTCGTGACGCCCGCGGTGTCGGTGACCAAGAACCAGGACATCGTGCACCGGGTCGTGGGCCGACCCGGTGTCGTGCTGGTCGCCGAGGCCCCGGCCTCCCGCGCCGCTGCCCTGCTGGCCAACGAGCGCAAACGGACCGCCCGGTTCGTGCCCGACATGCCGATCCACGAGATCGTCATGGGCAACGGTGAGGGCCAGGTGCCGCTGCGCAAGCTGCAGCGCAAGGTGATGAAGCTGCCGCGGGCGCTTCGCCCCGCCGAGGTAACGGCCCTGCGCAAGCGCCTCGACGCCCTGACGACCACACCGCTGCCGATCCCCAAGGGACCGATGCCCAAGGGCGGGCGGGTCCCCCGCGGCCCGCGCGCCTGAGCGCCTCGACCCCTCAGCGAGAGCGCAGCAGGACCGTACCGGCCAGCCGGTCGTGCAGACCGCGGCTGTCCTGATCCCAGACCATCGCGGGTATGGCCAGACAGAGCAGCAGGGTGCGCACCACGATGCGCCCAAGACCTGGAGGGCGCCCGTCGAGGCGTACGACCTGCATCCCGAACAGCCACTGACCGAACGACACGCCCGCCAGCCACGTGAAGAAGATCAGCTCGACGGCGAAGACCGCGAGCGTGACCGACGACGACTCCGTCGAGCCATAGCTGAGGTGGGGGAAGAACAACCGCACCAGCACCAGGGCCGCCAGCCAGTCCACGAGCAGTGCCGTGAGCCGGCGGCCGAACCGCGCGATCGAGGCCTGGCCCGCCTCGGGCAGTCCGAGCCGCTCCCCCGGGAACTCCCAGCGACGCCCGTCCGGCTTGGTGAGCGGACGCAACGACCGGGGCCCGGACAGGACCGCCCCGATCTCCTCGCGGGTCAGCCCACGGCTCGGCAAGCTGGGGTCCGGATCTGGCTCGCTCATCGCCCCACGCTAACGCTGATGCCCACGCGCCACCGACCACCCCCGGACGCCCATCGGACCCCCAGCGCGCCCGAAGCGGGAAACACGACCGAAACACTCGGGACACGGCCGGGTAACCGGGTCGCCGTAGCCTGTGAGCGACCCCGGACCGAGACCCGGACGGGGAGATGTCGGCGGTTCGGGCCAGTGGCCTGCCGCAAGCGGAGGAGGACGGATGTTCAGCACGGTCGATGAGGTCCTGGAGTTCAT
>JBDTDW010000194.1:0-7121 GCA_039922855.1 Candidatus Nanopelagicales bacterium
ACCACCGCCGCGACCCCCGAGGACGGCACCCCCCCACGGCCCAGCACCGACACGCTCACAACATGGCCACCGCTCACCGGCGACCCACCTCGGGTGTCCAACACCCGCATCGGCGCCACGGTTCCCACCCCCCCAGGGGTCGGGGCGCCGGACACCACGTAGCCGGAGAGGTCGGCTATCAGATGGACCGACCCCGTGGAACGGACCAGCAAGTCGACCTTGCCGTCGTTGCCCACTGGTGCGAGCACGAGGTTCGGAACCGTCTGACCACGCACGAAGTTCAGGTTCGAGGTGCCCGGAACAGGCCCACCGTGCGCGTACACCGCAACGTTTCCACTACTGGTTCCTAGGGTCGCCGTCACGTTCAGCACCACCGCCGCTACTCCCGCGGTCGGCACCCCGCCACGACCTAGCACGGCCACGCTCACGACGTGGCCACCGCTCACCGGCGGCTCGCCTCGGGTGTCCAACAACCGCGTCGGCGACACCGCGAACACGGTGCCGGGGGCGACCCCTGTGCCCGTCAGGGTGACGATCTGCGGGCCGCGACCGTCGTCGCCGGTGATCAGGTACTGCGAGGTGAACGGCCCCAGCGTCGGCGGTGTGAACGTCACCGGTTGGTAGTAGGTGTTGTCCGTGATGACCAGGCCCTCGTTGAGCGGGTTGGTCGTGGAGAACGTGCCGGAGGGTGCTTTGGCCTTGGTGATGGTCAACGGCAGGTTGCCGGCGTTGGACACCGTGAAGCTCGCGGTCGTACTCGACCCGACTCCGACCGCCCCGAGGTCGAGCGTGGTCGGGGACAGGACGAGCTTGCCCGACCCCTGCACCCCGGTCCCATTGATCGGGACCGACACAGTCCCGGTCGACGACTGCACGACCAGCGTCGCTGAAACGGCCCCGACCGTCGACGGGGTGAACATCACCCCGATCGTGACCGAGCCTCCCGCCGGAATCGTCGAACCGACCGTCGGCGCTCCGATGGAGGCGAACGGCGACGCCAGGGTTGACACCGCCGTGATCGTCGTCGTGGTCGCGCCGGTGTTCTGGATCACCACGTCCCGGGTTGCCGGCAGTGTGGTCGGTTGCTGGCCGAAGGCGATGACCTTGGGTTGGGCCGCGAGCCCCTCAGCGGTGCCGTACGCGTGCAGCCCCACGACGTAGCTGCCGACATTCGTGGTGATCTTCAGCTGACCGATGGCGTCCCCGGGCGTGGTGCCGCTGAACGTCACGGGGACTGCCAACGTCTGACCGGTGGCCAGGTTCACGGGAAGAGTGGGCGGCGCAACCGAGAACGGTGCTGCGGTGGCGATCGACTTGATCGTCAGTGCGGTGGTGGCCGTGACCGTGACAGTTTCCTTCTTCGGGGTTGCAATCGGGACGCTTCCGAAGTCCAACGGGGAGAACGTCAACGAGGCCACCTGGGGGCGCCCGAAACCGAAGACGTGCCCGTCCCGGGTTCCGACGTACACCCGTCCGCCATCGGTGGCCGGGACCGTGAACTTGCTCACCGTCCCGATCGGCTGGTGCCAGAGCAGGTTCAGCACGCCGTTCGACGGGATGGCGCTGTAGGCCTGCAGCTCACCGCCTGTGCCGGTCGAACCGCCGCTGTAGACCTGCCAGACCGTGGCGCTGGAGGGGTCGGTCCCGTTCGAGGTCACGACCGGAGAGCCGGAGGTGTAGGGGAAGTTCACGGTGCTGGCCGCGGCGTATGTCAGGCGCGGGACGCCGGCGCCGTCCAGGTGGTAGGAGTACGCGGTCAGCGGATGGTAGGAGGTCGTGAGGTACAGCAGTCCCCCAGCCCCGCCGAAGAAGGACGGGCTGCCCCACAGGCCCCCCACGTTGGAGGTCATGGACACCACGTTGTCGGTACCACCAGGGCCGGCGTATCCGCCGAGGTTGTCCCGGTCCAGCAGGAATATCCGACCGTCCTTGCCGACCTGGACCAACAGGTTGGGATGTGACGGGGGCCCGAACCCGGTCGGCAACCCCATCGGCGCCCCGGAACCGAGGTCCGTGTCGTTGGAGTCCAGTGCCGGTCCGTTCGCCGGGGTGAACCAGTCGCCGGTCGACAGTGCTCCTCCCGCGCCGACGCTGAGCCGAACGACCGACTCCCCGAGGAACCCGGGCTTCCCGTCCGGAGTGGCCCCGAAGAAACCGTTTCCGGTGGTGAGGAAGATCCGGCCTGGGCCATCACTCATCAGACCACCACCGCTCTGCCAGATCCCGGCCCCGGACGAGGGGCCGATGACGGCGCTCCAGAACCCCGTGATCGCGGCGGTCGTGGTACTCACCCCGACGACGTAGCCCTTATACGGCTGAAAATCGCAGTGGGCGCCGAAGGCCAGGTACACGGCCCCACCGAGCAACAGCAGACCTGGCCGTTGCTGCTCCTGGGTCGGGAGGAACGGGTTGCTCGGGTCGTTGGTGGGTGAGCCCTTGATCTCCACGGGGAAGCCGGACCGATTCGCCCCGGTGGTGACGTCCACGGCCTGCAGCCACCAGGTGCCCTGCGCACCGACCGCGAGCTTCGTGGTGACGTAGTAGGTGTTCGTGGCTGGATCCACCACCCCGGTCGCGGTCGACCCGAGGTCCGGGGCGAGGTCGCCGCAGTTCACCGTGGCGGACTGAAACGGGGTACCAAAGCTGTTGTGCCACAGCACTATACCGGTGACCTTGTCGATCCCGTACGCGATCGCTTTCTCTGTCGTGACCAGCAGCGTGGGCCCGGACACAAGGGGTTGACCGTAGACAGACCCCGACACCGTCGTGTTGAACAATCGCCCGAAGTCCGAGGACTGCACCGACGATGGGGCCAGTCCCGGCTCGGCCTGGTCCCACCCGGTGCGCAGATTGTCGGTGGATATCGTCGTCTCGTCCGCGCGTACAGGGCGCGCTACCGCCAACGGCAGCAACCCCACCAGGCATGCCATGGCGGCCACCGCCAGCAGCGCCGTCCGCAGCTGGGACGGTCGCAACGCCGGCGCAGGAGCAGCCGATCTCGCCATGGCTGTCTCCCCACCGCGGACTGAGGCGCACCGGACTCGGTACGTCATGGATGTAACCACGAGCTGAGCGTCTGCGGGGGTTAGTTGGCCGAACAGAAATACCACGACCGTTCGTCGCGGGTACCTCGTCGCAGGTCGCGACGACGTCCGGGGATACTGCGCTGGGTCAGGCTTCGGAGAGGACTTCCATGCCTGCGGCGCCGAGGGTCCCGTCGCCGAAGCGCGGGTCCTGTCCCCTCGCGGCCAGTGCCGCAGCCCGCTCGGCCCGACGGCGAGCCACGTCGGCGGTGGCGGCCTCGATCACAGACTGCTCCGACGGGAGCGACTCGACCTGGCTGACGCTGTGGTACTTGTCGATGTAGGCCTTGAGCTCGGGACCCGAGGTCCACGACGTGATCAGGTTGTAGCGGGGTTGCGCGCCGGGGTGGAACACCGCGTGGTAGAGCCGCTGGGTGTCGACGACCAGCTGGGCACCGGCTGGCAGCGGGATGCGGGTCTCTGTGGCCGGGTCGTCCTTGTCCCCACGCAGCACCATCGCCGAGTCCGGGTCGTCGGTGAGGTTGAAGAAGCCGCGGACGATCCAGCCGGTGCCTTCGGGGTTGAGCCGGTTGTTGTCGTCGCGGTGCAGGTTATAGATGCAGTCCGCGTATGTGTTCGGCTGCAGCTCGATGACCCGACACCGTCCGACGTTGGCCCCGGGCTCCTGGGCCCGGGCGACCAGGCGGGGCGCCTTGGCAACGTTCGCCTCGACCCAGACGCCGTCCTTGTCTGTCTTGGGTGGGGTGTGGTTCCAGAACCCGTCGCACTCAAGGTCTCCGTACGCGGAGGCCAGCGGCGCGAACCTGGTCTCGCCTGAGGACTTCCAGTCGACGTATTCGATGTCGAGCCACTCGGTCGGGTCCTGGGACTGGTCGTAGCTGTCCAGGACCACATAGCCGTTCTGCTCGAACTCGGCGAGCTTGATGTACGCGTCCGTCATGGGGAGGTCCTCCTGCGAGCGTTTCCGACGACCCCCATCCTGCCCCATCGCCCCAACAGGTTAGGCCACCCTAAGTTGTGTCGTGTCTCACGGCCGCCCCGAAACGGTCGGGCTCACGCCTCGGACATCACGGTGGTGGGGTCGTACCCGTAGAACGCGGTGCGGGCGGCCCTGCGCTCCTTGGCCGCGACCTCGCCGGCCACGGCCAGGCCCTGGTCCAGCGCCGCCGAGACCACGTGGCTACGGGCATTGCCCTGGATAAGCCACTTCTCCAGCTCCGGGCCGGACTCGTACGACGTGATCAGGCAGTAGCGCGGGTCCCGCCCTGGGTGCCACACCGAGTGCCACATCCGCTGGGAGTCCACGACGAGCTGGGCGCCGGCCGGCAGCGCGATGCGGGTCTCGGTGCCGGGGTCGTCGATGTCCTCGCGCAGCACCATGAACGAGCCGGGGTCGTCCGTGAGCTGCATGAAGCACCTCACGACCCAGCCGGTGCCCTCAGGGTTGAGCCGGTTGTTGTCGTCGAGGTGGGAGTTGTACAACGCGTCGGCGTAGGTGTTCGGCTGCAGCTCGATGATGCGGCAGCGGCCGATGTTCGCCCCGACGGCCTGCGCGCGACCGGTCAACGTCGGAGCGAGCGCGGTCTGGGAGTCGATCCACACGCCGTCCTTGTCGGCCTTCGGCGGGTCGAAGTGCCAGAACCCGTTGCACTCGATCTGCCCGTACGCACTGGCCAGCGGGGCAAACCTGGTGTCGCCGGAGGACTTCCAGTCGACGTACTCCAGGTCGAGCCACTCCCCCGGGTCGATCGCCGCGTCGCACGGGTCGAGCACGACATAGCCGGTCTCCTGCAGCGCCGCGAGCTTGTGGTGGGACATGGGTCGACCTCCGGCGAAGGCTGGGATGCGGCGTCCTATGCTGTCGCGCGATGTGCTCCCGGCTCATCTCCGGAGGCTGTCTGTTGAGTCACATTCGTTGTCGCAGGACAACTTTTGAGGATGAGCACAAGGGACTTTGGTCCCTCGTGCTCATTCTCGGACCCGTCAGGTGCTGGCAGGTCGTCGCTGCGCGCGGGCGGATGCGTAAAGACACACCGCTGCAGCCGTGGCCAGGTTGAGGCTCTCCGCGTGGCCGTGGATCGGGACCCGGACCACCTCGTCGGCAAGCGCGGTGATGGTGGTCGGCAGGCCCCACGCCTCGTTCCCGAAGACCCAAGCGGTCGGGGCAATGAGGGACCCGTCATCGATGAGAGCGTCGAGGTCGCGCTCACCCACGCCGTCGGCCGCAAGGACCCGGAACCCGTTGTCGTGCAACGCGTTGGCTAGTGCGGTGATCTCTGCTCCGGTAGCGACGGGCAGGTGCCACAGCGAGCCGGCAGTTGCGCGGACAGTCTTCGGGTTGTAGACGTCCACGCTGGCCTCGGTGATCACGACAGCGTCGGCGCCGGCCGCATCGGCCGTGCGGATCACGGTTCCCGCGTTGCCGGGGTCCCGCACCTGGGCCAGGACAGCGATCAACCGGGGCGAGCCGGACAGCACCTCGGGGTACGTGGTCCGCGGGAGCACGCAGACCCCGACCATGCCCTGCGGGGTAACGGTTCCGGACAGCGCAGCAACGACCTCCCCGGAGGCGCGGACGATCTCGGCACCGGACGCGGCCGCAGCATCGATGACGTCTCGATGGCGGGTGGCCGCGTCAGCGGTGACGTACAGCTCGAGCAGCGCCCCGCTGACCGCGGCGGCCTCGCGGCACGCCTGCGGCCCTTCGGCCAGGAACCGACCCTCGCGCTCGCGGAACGCGCGCTTGGTGAGGCGTACCACCGCCTTGACCCGCGGCGTACGCACACTCGTCAACTCGGTGACCAAGCGCCCGCACCCCGTCCTGACTCAGCCACGGCGGCGCTGGGACGCCACTCTCGGCAGCTCGGCTCGTCAGGGCGCGGCCCGTCCCGATGGGTTGTCTGTGCATGTGTCGGTACGCGCGTCCGACCCATCGCAAGATCGCACTCCGTCGTCGGTGCGCCCGGCCCATCACAGGGTCGCGACGTGTCGTGGCCTGCGCCCGTCTCAGGCCGCGGAGACCGGTGCGTTGACGTCGGCCGGCAGCGCCTTCGCGGCGGTCTGCACGAGCACGGCGAAAGCAGCGGGATCGTTGACCGCGAGCTCGGCGAGCATGCGTCGGTCGACGGCGATATCACCGGCCTTCAGGCCCTGGATGAAGCGGTTGTACGTCATGCCGTTGGCTCGGGCCCCGGCGTTGATGCGCTGGATCCAGAGCTGGCGGAAGTCACCCTTGCGCTTGCGCCGGTCGTTGAAGGAGTAGGTCATCGAGTGGATGACCTGCTCCTTGGCCTTGCGGTACAGCCGTGAGCGCTGGCCGCGGTAGCCACTGGCTTGCTCGAGGACCTCGCGACGCTTCTTGTGGGCGTTGACCGCCCGCTTCACCCTTGCCATGTCAGTTCATCTCCTGGTCGTGCTGGGCCGTGAGGCCCGGCGATCTCGTCGGGGTGGAGGGGGTTCAGCGGGCGAGCAGGCGCCGGACGCGCTTGCGGTCGCTGGGGGCGACCTCGACCGTGCCGGTGAGCCGCCGCTTGCGACGGCTGGACTTGTGCTCGAGCATGTGGCGCTTGTTGGCGCGCTCGTGCAGGAGCTTGCCGGAGCCGGTCACCTTGATGCGCTTCTTCGTGCCGCTGTGGGTCTTCTGCTTCGGCATGGCGCCGCTCTCTCCTCAGGTGTTGCGTGCGTGGTCGGTGGTGCGTCGGACGTCGGTGGGTCAGGCCTGGGCGCCGGCCTCGACCTGTGTCAGGAGGGCCTGGTCGGTGCCGGGAACCGACGCATCGGCCGGTGGGGCCGGTGCGTCCTGAGCTGGTGCGGGGGCTGCGACTGCTACGTCAGCCTCCGTGGGTGCGTCGAGCGACTCCCCCGACCGCTCGCCGCGACGGGCTTGCTTCTCCGCCTCCCGGCCGGCCTTGGCCTCGGCCATGGCCTCTGCCTTCTTCTTGTGCGGGCCCAGGACCATGATCATGTTGCGACCGTCCTGCTTGGGCGAGCTCTCGATGAAGCCCAGCTCGGTCACGTCCTCGGCCAGACGCTGGAGCAGCCGGAACCCGAGCTCGGGACGGTGCTGCTCACGGCCGC
>JBDTDW010000195.1:0-3875 GCA_039922855.1 Candidatus Nanopelagicales bacterium
GGCTTTCGGATGAACCTGTTCAACATCGGGGTGGACGGCCAGTACCGTCTCGCGGCCCTGATCGCGGCGGCCGTCGGCGGATCCCTCCACCTGCCGGCCGTGCTGGACGTCGTAGTGATCTTGGTGGTCGCGATGCTCGTAGGTGCCGGCTGGGCGGCCATCGCCGCCGTGCTGAAGAACCGGCGCGGTGTCAGCGAGGTCATCTCGACGATCATGCTGAACTACATCTCGATCGGGGTGATCGCCTACTTGTTGACCCCCGGCCGGCTGGCTGTGGCGGTGGCGGGCAGCAACAACATCGGCACCCAACCCATCCCACCTAACGGGCAGGTCCCGGGCTTCCAGATCGTCGGAGGTGCGCAGAACGCGGTCTACGGCCTGATCCTGCTGGCGGTCGTCTGCGGCTTGGCGTACTGGTATCTGTTGGGCTTCACCCGGTTCGGGTACGACCTGCGGGCCACCGGTCTCTCCCCTACCGCCGCCGTCGCCAGTGGTGTCAACGTCAAGCGCATGGTGCTGTTCTCCATGATCCTTTCCGGGGCCATCGCCGGTCTGGTGGGGATGCCGCAGCTGCTGGGGACGTCGTACACCTACTCTCTCGACTTCCCCACCGGCCTGGGGTTCACCGGGATCGCGATCGCGCTGCTCGGACGAAACCACCCAGTCGGGATCGCGTTCGGCGCCCTGCTGTGGGCCTTCCTGGACACCTCGCGCCTGATCCTGGACCTCGGCGGGGTCTCCAAGGAGATCGTCACGATCATGCAGGGCGTCAGCGTGCTGTCCGTGGTCGTGGCGTACGAGCTGGTACGCCGCTACAACATCGCCGCGCAGCAACGTGATGTCGGGCGGGCACTGGCAGCCGAGCTACCGGCTGCCTTGGTCGGGCACGGCGCCGCATGACCGGCACCAGATCGCTGCCGACGCCCGGCGACGTCGTCAAGTCGATCTCCGTCCAGCGCCGTAGGGTCAAGCTCAGCGGTTGGCGTCTGGTCGCCGCGATCTGCGTCGGGCTCGCGGTTCTCTCCCTGGTCAGGATCGTGACCGGTGCCACGCAGATCGACTCCCCCGGCACGATCGCCGCAGCCATCGGGCTGGCGATCCCGATCGGGATGGCCGGCCTGGGCGGTTTGTGGTCCGAGCGCTCCGGGGTGGTGAACATCGGCCTCGAGGGCATGATGATCCTGGGCACCTGGGGCGCGGGTTGGGCCGGGTCGATCTGGGGCCCGTGGACCGGCCTGCTCGTCGGAACGCTCATGGGCGCAGCCGGGGGACTGGTGCATGCGCTCGCCACGGTCACCTTCGGGGTCGACCAGATCGTGTCCGGCGTCGCGATCAACCTGTTGGGGCTCGGGGTCACGCAGTACCTGTCCGCGGTGGCGTTCCCCGGGCAACCAACCCAGTCCCCTGAGGTCGCGCCGATCGGGACCCTGACATTGCCGGGCATCTCCAACGCCGCGTTGACCGTCGCCGACAAGGGTTGGTTCTTCGTGTCGGACGTGGCGAGCGTCGTGCGCGCTGTCACATTCCAGCTGCCCTACAGCACCATCGTCGCGGTGCTGTTGCTGCCGCTGACGTTCTTCCTCTTGTGGCGCACCGCTTTCGGGCTGCGGCTGCGATCGTGCGGGGAGGCCCCGCACGCGGCTGAGTCACTCGGCGTCAATGTCTACTTCTACAAGTACGTCGCGGTCACCGTGTCCGGCGGGCTGGCCGGCTTCGGCGGTGGGGTGCTGGCTGCCGTCGCCGCAGGCATCTACCGGGAGGGGCAGACGGCCGGTCAGGGCTTCATCGGCCTGGCCGCCATGATCTTCGGCAACTGGCGGGTCGGTGGCCTGGCCGCCGGTTCGACGCTGTTCGGCTACACGCAGGCGATCCAGCTGCGCAGTGGGGACGCCGTGCACGCCCTCCTGCTGGTCGTCGTGATCTTCCTCGTGGTGTTCGCCCTCTGGTCGATCTGGCGTCGCCGCTTCACCAGCGGCATCGTCTCATTGGTGTTTGCCGCTCTCGCCCTTGTCTGGTACCTCACGACTGACGCCCTGCCCGACCAGGTCGCGTATGTCACCCCGTACGTCGTGACGCTGCTGGTGCTGTCGCTGGCCTCCCAACGGCTACGAATGCCTGCGGCCGACGGCCTGCCCTACCGTCGCGGAGAGGCGAAGTAGACCCCGTGGGAGAGAAGACGATCGACTGGGACACGCTGCACGTGGCGGCGACAGAGATCATGGCGCGCGCGTACGCGCCGTACTCGCACTTCAAGGTGGGCGTCGCGGGCCTGGTCGACGACGGGCGCATCGTGGTGGGCTGCAACGTCGAGAACGCGTCGTACGGCGTCGGGCTGTGTGCCGAGTGCGGAATGGTGTCGGCGCTGCTCGCCTCCGGCGGCGGCCGGCTCGTGGCGGTGGCCTGCGTCGACCAACACGGTGCCCGACTCATGCCGTGCGGGCGCTGCCGACAGCTGCTCTGGGAGCACGGCGGCCCAGAGTTGTTGGTGGACACCGTGTCCGGGATCAAGGCCATGACCGAGGTGCTCCCCGACGCATTCGGCCCGCAGGACCTGGTGGATCGCGCGTGAGCGCGGAGGCGTTCGCGACGGTGGACGTCATCCGCGTCAAGCGGGACCGTGGTGAGCTCAGCGACGCACAGATCGACTGGGTCGTCGACGCGTACACGCGGGGCGTGGTGGCCGACGAGCAGATGAGTGCGCTGGCGATGGCCATCCTGCTCAACGGCATGAACCTGCGAGAGATCACGCGCTGGACCGCGGCGATGATCGCGTCGGGTGAACGGATGGACTTCTCAGCGGTGGGTCGCCCCACGGCGGACAAGCACTCGACCGGTGGCGTCGGCGACAAGATCACTTTGCCGTTGGCGCCGGTCGTGGCGGCCTGCGGCGCGGCCGTACCGCAGTTGTCCGGGCGCGGGCTCGGCCACACCGGCGGCACCCTGGACAAGCTGGAGTCCATCCCCGGCTGGCAGGCGTCGGTCAGCAACGAGCGGATGGTGGAGATCCTGCGTGAGGTCGGCGCGGTGGTGTGCGCTGCTGGAGACGGGCTGGCGCCTGCGGACAAGAAGTTGTATGCGCTGCGCGATGTCACTGCGACGGTCGAGGCCATCCCGCTGATCGCGTCGAGCATCATGAGCAAGAAGATCGCCGAGGGCACGGGGGCACTCGTCCTCGACGTGAAGGTCGGGTCGGGTGCGTTCATGAAGGACGTGTCCAGCGCTCGGGAGCTGGCCACGACCATGGTCGGGCTGGGCGAGGCGGCCGGTGTACGCACCCGCGCACTGCTCACCGCCATGGATGTGCCGCTGGGCCGAACCGCAGGCAACGCCCTAGAGGTCCGCGAGTCCGTCGAGGTCCTGGCAGGGGGTGGGCCCGCGGACGTCGTCGCGCTCACCGTGCTGCTGGCCCGCGAGATGCTCGACGCGGCGCAGGTCGTCGGCAAGGACCCCGCCGAGGCGCTTCGGGACGGCACGGCGATGGACCGCTGGCGAGCCATGATCGCGGCTCAGGGCGGGGACCCCGATGCGCCGCTGCCGACGGCGCGGCACCAGCACGTGGTCACGGCCGACCGTGCTGGCGAGCTGACCCGGCTCGATGCCTACGGGGTCGGCGTGGCCGCCTGGCGGCTCGGGGCCGGACGCGCGCGCAAGGAAGACCCCGTCAGCGCCGGGGCCGGGGTCGAGTGGCACGTGGTGCCAGGCGACCCGGTCGCCGAGAGCCAGCCGCTGATGACGCTGCACACGGACGATTCCACGCGGTTCCCGGGGGCGCTGCAGGCGCTTTCGGACGCTGTCGCGGTCGCAGACCCGGGGACGACGCCGAACCGGCTCCCTCTGCTCATCGAGAAGATCGGAGGCTGAGCTGTGCCCGAGCT
>JBDTDW010000196.1:0-2534 GCA_039922855.1 Candidatus Nanopelagicales bacterium
TTGCGCGAGCAGCCGCAGCAGAGTTGCCATCTGGGGCAGTTCCCGGGTCGCCGATCGTTCCCACTGCTGGCCCCAGCGCCGGACCTGGCGCTGCGCGTACCCCGCCGCGCGCCCGAACTCCGCCAACCCGACGGCCTCGATGTCCACCGCATGCAGGTCGACCAGGGTCCTCACGAGTGCGCCCGCCACCCCGGCTCGGGCGACGGGGTCCAGCGCAACGGTGTCCTGCCGGGTTCGCATGACCGCACCGGGGACGTCCTGCATGACGTAGAACGGCACGCCGATCACGGACTCGTCGCGGCAGATCGCCAGCAGTTCCGGGACCGGCACCGGTGAGGTAGCGAGTGCGGACTGAACCGTGTACTCGCGGACCATGTCGTGCGCGCTGGGCAACAGGTCCCCCATCGGCGGCCGGCGCAGGACGACGCTGCGCTCACCGGACCGCAGGCGGTACATGATGTTGGACAGGCCTCCCGCGATGACCTCGGCCTGCCAGGAGCCCCCGCCGAGCAGGTCCGGGACGTGCTGGTGCAGCCAGCGTGCCACCGCCGCTCGTGGAAGGCCGGGAGGGTCCCCGGACAGCGCCCCGGTGCCCGCCGCCATCAGCGCGGGCTGTCGACGGCGCCGGCACGTCGCGCGGCACGCGTGGCGATCGACATGCGGTGCGTCTCGGAGGAGCCGTCGTAGATGCGGAACGAGCGGATCTCGGCGTACGTACGACCGATCACGAGCTCGTCACTGGTACCCATCCCCCCGGCGAGCTGCACGGAGCGATCGACGATGCGACCCACTGCCTCGCTCACGAACACCTTGGTACGACTGGACTCCTCGCTACCTTTGGACCCTGTGGCCAGCAACCACGCGGTGTGCCAGATCATCGCGCGGGCCGCGTGCAGATCGATCTCGTTGTCGGCGATCAGTGCCTGCGCCATCCCGAGACCGGTCAGCGGGGACCCGAAGAGCTCACGTCCGACGGCGCGCCGCAACGCGATCTCGTGCGCGCGGCGGGCGGCTCCGAGCCAGCGCATGCAGTGCGTCAGCCGGGCCGGTGCCAGCCGGACCTGCGCGTACCGAAAGCCAAGGCCCGGCTCGCCGAGCACCTGGGCGTCCGGTACGACGACACCGTCGATGCGCACCTGGCAGTGCCCGCCCAGCGACATCCGGTCGATGGTCCGGGCGTGACCTTGCACCACCCAACCCGGGTTGTGGGTGTCCACGAGGAACATCGTGGCCCCGGAGCCGTCCTCGTTGCCGCCGGCGGCCATCACGATCGCGAAGGCGGCACCGTCGGCACCGGTGATCAGGTGCTTGAGCCCGTCCACGCGCCACCCGCCCGCGACCCGCACCGCGCGGGTGCGCAGGGCCGCCGGGTCCGACCCGGCCCCCGGCACCGGCTCGGTCATGGCGAAGCAGGACCGCACCTCGCCGGCGGCCAGCGGGGACAGGAACCTGTCCCGCTGCTCCGGTGTCGCGACCTGTTCCAGCAGGTGGACGTTGCCCTCGTCGGGTGCCGCACAGTTCAGCGCGAGTGGGCCCAGCAGGCTGGTCCCCGCTTCCTCCAGCAGCACGGCTGCCTCGTCCAGGGCGAACCCGCCGCCGCCGTGCGCGACCGGAGCCAACGGCGCCCAGACACCGTGCTCGCGGGCCGCCTGCTGCAACCGGACCCTGAGCTCGTCGGTGACACCTTCCTCGAAGGCCTGCTGCTCCAGCGGGAACACCACCTCGTCGAGCAGGACGCGGATCCGCCCCTGCCAATCGATGACGCGCTCGTCCACCGTGAAGTCGAAGCCCATGCCCGTCCCCTTCGCTGCCACGAAATGCCCGTCGTTCCCAGACCGGGTGTCGGGCCGATCATGGCCCTGACATCCTGTCGGTCACCACCACAGACCGAACCGAGGGCACCACATGTCCGACTTGCACGACCACGACAGCGCCCCGAACGCCCCAGCCCGGCCGGCGATCCTGACCGTCGACGACGACCCCCTGGAGACCAGCACACCGGGCCTGTTCTCGCCCGGTGATGTCCGGCTGGACTGGATGAAGCGGGTCGTGCCTGCCGTCGGCGAAGGTGCGCGTCGAGGGCATCGCGCGCCGCATCGTGGGAAGCCTCACGGCGGCTCGATCTCGGTGGAGTCGGTCCGGGTCGTACGCTCATGCGGGTCCGGATCCCGACTCGCGCCGCCGCGTCCACAGCCCGTACGGCGAGCTGACGCACACCGAGAGCACCGAGATCCACCACCGCCACCGAGCCGAGGAGAACCCCCGTGGCCGAGAACGCAGTGCCCGAGACGACCGAGGAGATCCTGACCGCCATCGACTCCGGCGTCGCGGTCGTGACGTTCCACCGTCCGGACCGCCTCAACGCCGTCACCCCCACGATGGCCACCGCCTACACTGCGGCACTGCGCTCGCTGGACCAGCGCGCCGACGTACGGGTCATCGTCGTGACCGGAGCCGGCCGGGCGTTCTGCGCCGGCGCCGACCTCACCGAGCTCAAGAAGGGCGTCGAGCACCTCGACAAGCACTTCGCCAGC
>JBDTDW010000197.1:0-5235 GCA_039922855.1 Candidatus Nanopelagicales bacterium
GCTGGCCCGGCGTATACACAAGGAGCTGGTGCGGATCTCCGCGAACGTCGCGGCTGACCCCGTGCACCCACTGCGGCTCATGTTCGACAAGTACCTCATCGGGCTCGCCGGCGACCTCGAGCACGACCCGGAGACCGCGGTGCAGCTCAAGGCGCTCGCGACCCGGCTGTTCGACCACGCCGCCACCCGGGAGGCCGTGGGCACCCTGGTCGGTGCCACCCGGCGGGCGGTGGTCGAGCTGATCGACGAGCCGGACGGGCAGCTGCGGATGCGTACCGCGGGTGCTGTGTCGGCAATGGGGCTACGGCTGAGCGAGGACGGCCCGTTGCGGCGCAAGGTGGATTCCTGGCTCGCCGGTGTGGTCGAGCACGTCGTGACGAACTACCGCGACGAGATCACCCGGACCATCACCGACACGGTCGACCGGTGGGACGGTAACGAGGCGGCACGACGGATCGAGCTGGTGGCCGGTCGTGACCTGCAGTTCATCCGGGTCAACGGCAGTGTCGTCGGAGCCCTCGCCGGCCTGGCCATCTACACCATCTCCCAGCTGCTGCACTGATTCCGGTCCAGGCGTGCCGAGAACGTGCGGTCTTGACAGACGCTGCCGGCTGCAGCAGCGTCCGGAGTCCAGCCGTGGCACGTCATCGCCGTGAGAGGCCCCATCACCGTGTCTTCTGATCGTTCGCTGCAGGACTACCCTCGCTACCCGCTGCTGTTCGGACCCAGTCCCGTGCACCGACTCGAGCGACTGACCGCGCACCTGGGCGGAGCGCAGATCTGGGCCAAGCGGGAGGACTGCAACTCCGGGCTGGCCTTCGGGGGGAACAAGACCCGCAAGCTGGAGTACCTCGTGCCCGAGGCATTGGCGCAGGGCGCCGACACGCTCGTGTCCATCGGTGGATACCAGTCCAACCATACCCGGCAGGTCGCTGCTGTCGCTGCGAAGCTGGGGTTGAAAGCCGTTCTCGTACAAGAGAAGTGGGTCGACTGGCCGGATGCCGTCAACGACAAGGTGGGCAACATCCTGCTGTCGCGGATCATGGGGGCGGAGGTACGGCTGGACCCGGCCGGGTTCGGCATCGAGTTCAAGGACAGCTGGACGCGAGCACTGGAGGAGGTCAAGTCCCGGGGCGGCACACCGTACGCGATCCCGGCGGGCGCCTCCGACCACCCGCTCGGGGGACTCGGGTTCGCCGGCTGGGCGTTCGAGGTCGAGCAGCAGGAGCGCGCGCTCGGGGTCTTCTTCGACACCATCGTCGTCTGCACCGTGACCGGCAGCACCCACGCGGGGATGATCGCCGGTTTCGCCTCGCAGGACCGTCCGCGACGGGTCATCGGGATCGACGCCTCGGCCACCATCGAGCAGACCCGGGAGCAGGTCGGGCGGATCGCCAGGGGTACGGCCGAGAAGATCGGGCTCGGGCGGGACCTGCGAGATGACGAGATCACGGTGCTCGAGGGCTGGGCGGGGGACAGGTACGGGATCCCGGTGCAGTCCACGATCGATGCGATCCGGCTCACGGGCAGCCTCGAGGGCATGATCATCGACCCGGTGTACGAGGGGAAGTCCATGGCCGGGCTCATCGACCTCGTGCGCGACGGCACGATCGACGCGGGCTCGACAGTCCTCTATGCCCACCTCGGCGGACAGCCGGCGCTCAACGCGTACAGCGGGATCTTCTAGAGGCTTGCGCGGACGGGCAGGTCGACGCAATCCGAGCCGCACGAGCTGTCGGCGCCGAGTGCCGGGGCGGGCCGGTGCAACACGGCTCGTTCCGGTGCGAGGGTCACCACGGCGCCGTCCAGGGTGGCCCAGCAGTCCACGATGAGGGAGTACCCGTCCACCGCGGTGGGCGGCCACAGCAGGCAGACCCCTGGGTATGCGGCGATGTTGTCGACGGTCCGGTGACCCAGACCCTCGACGGTCAGGACACCGTTTCCGAGTGTCGGTGTGACCGCGACCGCGTGCGGTGGGCGATCGCCGGCGTTGCTCAACAAGTACGCGAAGCGGTACTCGGTCAAGACGGTGGCCAGCTCGGACAGGTCGACGGGGACGCTCATGTCCCAAGCCTAGGACGCACGCAAGGCAAGGGCCCCGACCGCGGTGCGGTCGGGGCCCTTGCCCTCAGATGGCTCCCGGCCCGCTCCGAGGAGCGCACCGGCTGGGATCAGTCGTCCCAGGGGCCGTAGTCAGCGTCGTACATGCTTACTTCCTTTCATGACCATCCGTCTGCTACGCGAAGTCGCGGAGACGGACGTGTGAACTTTTCCTGCTTCCGGCGGTGAGATCCAGAAGACGGATCCGGGTGCTCGGCCAACGGAACCTGCCAGCTCGGGGCACTCTCGGGCAGACACTAGGCGGACTGCTACCAGCACCCTACCAGAGACGGCCAGCGGGCTCTCACACGGTCATCAGGTCCCCGAACCGGGACACCCGATCAAGGACCTCGGACGCCTGCAGCTGGTGCAGGTCAGGAGAGGCCAGCTCTTCCCAGGTCACAGGGGTGGCCACGGTGGGTTGGTCGCGTCCGCGCAGAGAGTAGGGCGTCACGGTGGTCTTCGCCGGGTTGTTCTGGCTCCAGTCCACGAAGACCCGACCGGCGCGTTCCGGGCGAGCCATGGTCGCGACGACCAGGCCCGGGAGCAGTTCGCTCAGCGCCTGGGCGAGCAGACGGGCGACGTCAGCGGCGTGGCCGGGGCCCGCCGGCGCCAGCGGTGCGTAAAGGTGAATCCCTTTGCTGCCGGAGAGCACCGGGACGGCATCGCTTCCCGCGTCGCGGAGAAGGTCGCGTGCGGCGAGGGCGACGGTCGCACACTCGGCAAGGCCTGCCGGGGCGCCGGGGTCGAGGTCGACGACCAGGCGGTCGGGAGGGCGCCGCTCCCCGTCGGCGCCGACCCGCCACTGCGGCGTGTGCAGCTCAAGCGCCGCCACCTGCGCGAGCCACACCAACGTCGCGGCATCGTCGGCGAGGACGTACTCGACGTCCCTGGCCTGCCGACCGCGCCCCCTGTCGGCATGGTGGAACGTCGCGGTACGCAGCCACGACGGGTGACCGCGCGGCACGTTCTTCTCGAAGAAGACCGGGCCGGCCACCCCGTCCGGCCAGCGCTTGCGCGTGATTGCGCGGTCCCGCAGCTGAGGCAGCAGCACCGGGGCGATGGCCTGGTAGTAGCCGATCACGTCGGCCTTGGTAGTGCCGGTCGCCGGGTACATCACCTTGTCCAGGTGCGTCAGGCGAAGACTGTGACCCTCGACGGTCACGGTCACGGGGGAGTCCGCGCTCATTCTCCTTCTCCTGCATACGGGTCCGCGAGGTCAGCAACGGCCAGGTCGGGTCGGGCTCGTTCAAAGACCGGTTGGCGCAGCTGACGTCCTTCGGTGTGTCCGAGGTGAAGCACGTCGATGACCAGCAGCGGGTCGACCCAGTGCACCCCGGCCACCGCCGGCACGGGGTCGAACGGACAGTCGGGCGTGGCGAGCTGGGTCAGGACCGGAAGCAGCGCCGCAACCTCCGCGCCGGAGATTCCCGAGCCCACGGCGCCCAGCGGTTCGAGTGCTCGCCGTTCGGTGGGGAGACCGACGACCAGTGACTTCAGCCCGTCCGCGCCGCCGGCCTGCCAGCCCCCGACCACGACGCTGGTGGTGCGCCGATGGGCCACCTTCACCCAGTCCTTGCTGCGCACCCCCGGCAGGTACCGGGAGGCGCGCCGTTTGGCCACGACGCCCTCAAGACCCTGCGCGGCGGTGGCCGCGAGCAGGGCGGCGCCGTCGTCGAACGTCTCCGGAGTGCGCCAGCTGGTGCCGTGCAGCCCCAGCTGCTCCAGCGCATGTCGACGCTCGCTCCACGGACGATGCGTCAGGTCCTGACCGTCCAGCACCGGAACGTCGAACACGCAGAGGGTCACCACTCTTGGCCCGTCAGCTCGGGCCGACATCAAGGTGGCGAAGGAGGGCCGCCCAGTGCCGTCGAACGCGACGAGCTCGCCGTCCAGCACCGTTCGCCCCGCCGGCAACGACGCCGCGACGGGAGCCAGCTGTGGCCACCTCCTGGTGTGGTCGACCCCGTTGCGGGAGGCCAGCACGGCCCGCCCGGCGGTGCACGTCGCGAGCATCCTGATGCCGTCCCACTTCACCTCGTACACCCACTGCGCCGACAAGGGAAGCACTCCTGGGGTGGCGAGCATGGGCCGCATTAGGTCATCCTGGCTGTTCGAGGATCGCTGGGCCGCCTGATCGGGTGGTCGGACGGAGGTCGGAATGCGCGCGATGTGGAAGGGCTCGCTTGCCTTCGGGTTGGTGAACGTGCCCGTGAAGGTCTATGCCGCGACCGAGGAGAAGGACGTCCGCTTTCACCAGGTCCACGACGCGGACGGGGGCCGGATCTCCATGGTCCGGCGCTGCCAGGTGTGTGGGGAGGAGGTCGCGTACCAAGACCTTGCCAAGGCGTACGAGACCTCCGACGGGCGCACCGTCGTCATGTCCGACGAGGACTTCGAGAACCTGCCGGTGCCCGGTAGTCAGGAGCTCGAGGTCGTCGAGTTCGTACCGAGCGACCAGGTGGATCCCGTCCTGTACGACAAGAGCTACTACCTCGAGCCGGACAAGTCCGCGCTCAAGCCGTACGTGCTGCTGCGTGAGGCGCTCGGACGTACCGATCGCACGGCAGTCCTGAAGGTGGTGCTGCGCAAGCGGACCCAGCTCGCAGCGCTTCGGGTCCGGGGAGACGTGCTGTTGCTGCAGACGATGCGCTGGCCCGACGAGGTCCGCGATGCGTCCTTCGAGGTCCTCGACTCCGAGGTGTCGGTGAAGGACTCGGAGTCGGCGATGGCTGACATGCTTGTCGAGTCGCTGGCCACGGACTTCGATCCCAGCGCCTTCACCGACGAGTACCGGGAGGCATTGCTCGCGGTGATCGACGGCAAGGTCGCCACCGGCCAGGCGACGGCGCAGGTCGACGCGTCCGGTGGGATCGCCCAGGACGGTGCGGCCGTCCTGGACCTGATGGAAGCCCTGCGCGCCTCTGTCGAGCGCAGCAAGGCCGAGCGGGCAGCTCAGGACCAGCCGTCGGCGGTGGAGGCTTCGGCGGAGGATACCGAGCCCGCCGACCCGGCGCTTGTCACGGTGGCACCGACGGCTCCCCGTCCGGCCCGTACCCGTGCCACGGTCAAGCCGGTCGCCGACAAGGCCGGTGCCGCTGCCGAGCCGAGGCCGCGCAAGAGCACCGCCCAGGG
>JBDTDW010000198.1:0-8787 GCA_039922855.1 Candidatus Nanopelagicales bacterium
TCCACGGTGGGCACCCCTGAACCGCGCAGTGTCTCGCCGACCTCCAGCCGGGAGCGCAGATGTTCGGTCAGCTCGGACCTCGGCACCGTCGGGGCAAGGGCCCCCAGGTACACGATGCGACCAACCTGCGCATCGGCTGCTGCTGTCGCGAACTGCGAGGCCATGCGTCGTTCGAGATTGTGAAAGTCCTTTCCGCCTTCCAGCGAGTGCATCAGGTAGTAGGCAGCATCGACATCGGCCAGGGCGGAACTGAGCACTCTCGGATCCGTGGCGTCCCCGGAGACGATCTCCACCTGGTCGAACCAGGCGCGGTCCACCAGCCGGTCCGGGTGCCGAGCGACCACTCGCACCTCGTGCCCTGCGGCGAGCAACTCGGGCACCAACCTCCCTCCGACGTACCCCGTTGCACCCGTCACGACGACTCTCACCGCGGCCTCCCTTCGGCTCTGGCACCTACCGAGGCCTGCTGGCCTGGCGAGCAGCTGCACTTCAGCACATCATCACAGCACCGTCTGCGAGGTGCCGCTCGTTGGCGCGCGCGACCCAGCGCGAAGCACGATGTGCTGGTGGTCAAGCCACGAGGACGGTGGTGGACGGCACCTGCCGACGTCCGTTACCAACCTCGGTGGACACCATAGCTAGGGCACGACGACGGCCGGGCATCTTTCGTGGTGAACGCGTCGCCACAGCTGGCGTTCGGCTTTGCCCTCTCGTACGCGGCATCCACCACGGAAACTGATCGACGAAGGCAACGTTCCGAGTTGGCGTTCAGTTGATGCGACCTTCTATCGCGTCCCACTCAGCGCCGTCCATGGAGATCGCGGCGGCCGGGAACAGACCGTTCTCTTCCCGGTCGATGTGCTGGCGGAGGAAGGTCACCAGGCGTCCTACCGCGGCCGGGTCCGCATCCTGGCGGTCACCGATGTCCGCGAGCATCATCTGCAGCTCGTCATGTTGGTCGCACAGCTCGTCGACGTGGGAGCGAATCTCGTCATGGTGCCGGAGCTCGGTGAACAGCCCACGCTCCTCGCGGTCCAGGTGCTGTGCCAGTAGTCGTACGAGGTCGGACAGCGGCGCCACCACATCGGTGCCGGCATCAGTGGCACGGCGCAGGTCGCCACTCGCGTTGACGATCTGGTCGTGCTGCTCGTTGAGCGCCGCGATCTCTGGTATGGCCCGGCACCCGCAATAGCTGCACATCACTAGAACGTTACAACGAAAGATGCTCGTGCCACGCCGATCTTCAGCGAGCGAGCTGTCTCACACACATTTGTCCGGGCGGACGCTGTCGGCTGAGCCGACAGCAACCCGCTGCGAGGAAACGGTGGGCCCCGGCAGACTGCGCCGCCGCACCCCTTCTTCTCGATCCCGCGGGGGATCAGCTCGGGCCTGGTCCACCGGAGTCGACGGTCGCCGCGACATCCGGGGTGTCCGGGATGTCGGTGATGGACGATGCTCCTGCTGCAGCGAGGAGCTCCACGACAGCCAGAGCGAGGATCGCGACGATCGCCGTCCACAGGATGACCGCCCCGGTGACAGGGCTCGTGGACAGCAGCACGACAGCCGCCACGCCCCCGATCAGGAAGCGCCAGAAGACTCGCGTACGAGCGAACCAGGCCCCGACAGGGGCGATCGCGGTGCCCGATGCTCGACCACCGGTGTTGCTCAACACGCCGCCTAAGAATCGGCGCGCGCTCAGCGCGGTCTTCGTACCGGACAAGAACCAGCCGGCGATCACAAGGACAAGTCCCAGGGCGAGCGCCGCACGAACGGCGAGGAGCAGGAAGGCCGTCAGTATCGTGAAGAATGCCTGCTGGGCCCCTGCGAACGCCGTACCGGAGAGGGTGAGGTCGATCTGGCTCTGGCCGTATGCCATGGCCAGCCGGATGACGACAGCTCCGATAATCATTGCGATACCGACAGCCGTCGTCATGCGCGCTCGCTTGCGGGAGATGAGCACCGTGATGATGAACAGAAGCAGCGTCACGTAAATCAGCCATTGCGCGACGGGTTGGCCGAGCGCGTACGCGACGCGTGCCTGCCGTATCTGCGGCGAGGTGAGCAGCACGATCTGACGGTCAGCCGCCGCGGGCACAGGGAGGTTTGCTGCGAAGGCGAGCCCACGGTCGACGAGGCGCGTCTTGACGGCGGTGATGAGATCCCCGGTGTCGAGGACCACCTGATCACCCTGGATCGAGACGGCACCGGTGGGTTGTGAGGAAAGTGCAGCGATAAGCGCCTTCTGCAACTCGGTGTTGACGGTGATCCAGAGCTGGGCGAACTGTTCGCTGTCAACAAGCTTCGTGACCTCGTTTCCCACGAACGTGTTGACACCCGAGGCGATCGGGCCGGCTAATGGTTGGAGCTTGGGGTAGTTCTGGAGCAGGTCACCGACCCGCGTCTGTGCGTCGAGCTGGTTGACGATCACCGTGGTGACTTTGGTGGCGACGGCCTGTTGCACGGTGGAGTCTTGTGCGAGGGGGCCCACGGTGGCCACGTAGCGCTGGGTGTCGGTCAACGTGCGCTGTCCCCAGAAGGCGGTGAGCGCGACCGGGAACAGGATCGCGGCGATGATGAGCAAGGCCCAGGCAGTGAGGCCTCGTCCATCGAGCCGGCGTCGGCTCTTGTGTTCCTCGAGCTGCGCGATCCTGGCCTTCAGCGCTGCAACTTCCTCGTCTGTCACGGTGTCTCCTTGTGTTCGGCTGTTGTTTCGGACGAGGATCCGTTGGGGAGATCACTCATGTCAGGGGTCGGGTCATCCGGTGGCCGCTGCGCGGTGATCGGCAGCTCGCTCTGGTATGCCGTGAATGCCTCCTGGAGAGTGGCGAACACGCGGTCCTCGTCGAACTGGTCCAGAACCCCGTAACTCCTCAACGTTTCCAACAGCTGCGGGTCTGCAGCTGCGATACCGAAGTGGGCGTCCTTTGCGTGGATGAAGTCGACCAGCCCCGCCAGGGCGAGACCGGCGGAGTAGTCGACGTCGTCGATGGCTGAACAGTCCAGAACGAGCCACCGTACCGGATCCGGTGCGGTGCTCACGATCATCTCGACGTCGTCAGTGAAACGTGCGGCGTTCGCATAGAAGAGATCCGCGTCGTAGCGGAAGATCACCAACCCGGGCAGGCTCTGGGCGCCTGGTTTGGCCGGCTCGTACACCGGTGCACCCGCCGCGGACTGGCCGACGACGAAGTCGCTCGGCTGGTACTGGCGGCGTACCAGCTCGACGATCGACAGCAAGATCGCGAGCACGATTCCCTGCTCGACGCCCACGAGGAACACTACGACTGCGGTGATGCACGCGATAGTGGCCTCGCCCTTTCGTCTGGACGCGATGTGGCGCAGGCCACGGATGTCTACCAGGCTGAGGCCGATCAGGAAGACGATTGCGGCCAGGGTTGCGTGCGGCATGTCGGTCAGCAGCCCGGTGAAGAACAGCAGCATCAGCAGGACGACTCCAGACATGACCAGGTTGGCCAGCTGCGTACGCCCCTTCTGTTCGTCGAGGATCGCGGTCTTGGTGGGGCTCCCGTTGACGACGAACGTACCCGTGAGTCCGGCGGCGAAGCTCGCGCCCGACAGGCCCAGGATGTCGCGGTTGACGTCGACTCGATCGCCGTGCTTCATCGCAAAGCTCCGAGAGGTTGCCGCACTTTGCGCGATGATCAAGATGAAGCACGACACGGCGATCGCCAGCGTCGGGATGAACTGCGCAGTGGTGAAACCCTGCGGTAGCCCGAGCTTGGGCAGACCGGAGGGCACCGCACCCACGAGGGAGACGCCGTGGCCGGCAGCTCCGATCGCGGCGGCAACAGCGATCGACAGCACGACCGCGATGAGCGCCCCAGGCACCCGTGGAGCGACACGCTTGGTACCGACGATGACGAGGATCGTGCCGAACCCGAAGGCGAACGTGTACAAGTTGATTGCCCCATGGGCGACGGACTGAATCCAGGACCACTGCTGCTGTAACCAGTTCCCCTTGCTCGTGGGCACGCCGAGTAGGTCCGGGATCTGACCGCTGAGCACCTGGATGCCGACACCGGTGAGGAAACCGATCAGCACCGAGGCGGAGAGGAAGTTACCGATAAAGCCGAGCTTGAACACGCGGGCGATGAGTAGTAGGCCACCACACATGATCGCGAGAACACTGCAGTAGACCAGCCAGGTCGGCGAGTAGGGGTCGAGGCCGGTGACGGCCAACCCCGTGAGGCCGGCGGCAATGACCGCAGCAGTGGCCGAGTCTGCGCCGACCACCAACAACCGACTCGAACCCAGCAGGGCGAACACGATGGTCGGAAGAAGAATCGTGTAGAGACCGGTCTGGATCGGAGTCTCGATGATGGAGGTGTACCCCATCGTCTCCGGGATCGCGACGGCTGCCAAGGTCACTCCCGCGATCACGTCGGTCCTGAGCCAGGACCGCTGGTACCCCCGGAACGCCACGGGTCGGAGGTTCATGGCTGCAACCTCTCGCGAACGGGCTTCTGGACGAGCTCACGTCATCCAACCCACACGCTCGGCGGGTGCTCTCATCCTCTTGGGGTGATCCGTGTCGGCGGACCGGGTCGGCCAGGGCGGCGACCGAAGGTGAGGTACGCCAGGGTTCCGAAAGGTTGTACGGCGAAGCTAAGGATCCAGAGTGCCTTGGGGCCTCGTACCTCGGCTCGGGGCCGCCGCACGACGTCGAGCAGTGCGATCGTCGTCAGTACGACCTCGGCTGCACCGGCGACGATGATTGTGGTGCGCTGCTGTGGGCCGAGCTCACGCCACGTCCTCTTTGCCACGCCCACAGACTAGCTGCCGATCGGGGTCAATGCCCGGCGGTTGCCGTCCAGACCGCTGCGTCACCGTACCGATCCTTGTGTGGTGCTGCCTATTTCAGGGTCGTGTAGTCGCCCGCCTGCCAGCTGGTCCAGTTCCACTTGGTGAGGAAGCTCTGCCCGGCATGCAGGCCGTTCTGGTAGAGGGTGATTTTGTCCTGGTTCGTGAGATGGAAGTCCGTGGCGTTGTATCCGGTCGTGTCGACAAAGATGGTGCGACCGGCCACCGAGTCCTGGTCGACATGCATCTGGTCGTGGGCGTTCTGCATCGTGGACAGCAACGACTTGGCCAGCTCTATCGCGGAGGCGTTCGGGTCCCAGCCGGCCTGGGCGATCACCTGCCGAGCGGAGAGCTTCACCCCGAACGTCGGCCATCGCGACGGGTGACCGTCGGTGCGGTCGAAGATGTCCACCGGGAAGTTCGACAGCATCCCACCGTCGGTGCACAGAATGTCGCCGTGGCCCTGCGTGACTGCCCGATTGGCGTGCATATGAAACGGCCGGAAGAAGAACGGGATCCCCGCCGAGGATCGCACAGCATCCGCGACCGACTGGGTGTCAGGATCGACGCCGAGCTCGGCACGGTAGTCCCAGGGCAGCCGCAGCATGCGTCCGCGCGAGATGTCCGAGACGATCACGACGAGCTTGTAACGCTGGTCCACCGGCAGCGCGCTGTCCGGGTCGTTCTGGCGCAGGTCCGCCCAGGTATGCACGCCCTTGGCCGCGAGTACCTTGGTGATCCAGTCGTGAAGGAACTTGCCCAGAAACATCCCCTCGTGAAGGACCAGGCCGACGCCCTCGCCGACCTTGCCCGTGTGCCTGAGCAGGGTGCTCTCGTCCTCGAACTGGGTGAAGTCCAGCTCGGTCATGATCGTGTTCAGCTCGGCCGGGTCGTATCCGGCTGCCAGCATGGACGCCACGATGGCGCCGGCGGAGGTGCCCGCCACGCGGTGGAAAGAGTACGGGTCGGCCGCCGAGGCCAGCGCGGTGATGGCGCCGACGAGCCCGGTCCCCTTGACGCCACCGCCTTCGAGCACGAGGTCGGCATCGGCCATCGTCATCTCCTGGTTCCTGCGCCGGGTTCGAGGGCCTAAAACGCGCGCAGGTCGTGGCCTGTGCGGTCGTCAGCGTAGGCCTACTATCACATAACGTCAACGATTGACTACTGAGAGTGGCCCTCGCCGCTTGCCAAGCGGCCCGGGGACTGATCACGGTCCCGGGCTAGGGTCGTGTCATGACTGAGCTCACAAGCCCTGCAGTCGTGGTGGCGGAGCGGCTCCCGCGGGTCCGGACCGAGTTGCCCGGACCGCGCAGCCGAGCGCTGCTGGAGCGCAAGGACCGGGTGATCAACGGCGCGCTCCGCGACTGGTCCGGAGTCCCGTTGGTCGAGGCACGTCGCACCGGTTATGTCATCGAGGACGTGGACGGCAACACGTTCGCTGACCACGTGAGCGCGTGGGGCGCCGCACCGTACGGCTCGCACCCACCACACGTCCGCGGCGCCGTCAACGACGCATGGGACCGCTACGGCATGGAGATCTCCAACTACATCCAGTCCGAGCCGGTGATCGAACTCGCCGAACGGCTCGTCGCACTGGCCCCCGGACGCATCTCACGGGTGGCGCCCACAGTCACCGGGACCGAGGCCGTGGAAGGTGCGGTGAAGCTGGCGCGGGAGGCCACCGGCCGGCCCATGATCTTGACGTTCCTCGGTCAGTACCATGGTGAGTCGACCTATCTGGCCGCCGCCAACTCGACCGACACCTCGATGTGCACCACGGCCAACGCGCAGTACGTGCCAGGCCTGGTGTACGCGCCCTACCCCAATTCGTTCCGCGCTCCTTTCCACCGTGGCGCCGGGCCGTTCGACGACACGCTGTACCTGGACTTCATCGAGCAATGGCTGTTGCGGCTGCAGGTGGAGCCGACGCAGATCGCGGGCGTTCTGATCGAGCCGGTCGCGGGGGAGGCCGGCATCCTGGCTCCGTCCGCACAGTTCTGGGCGGGTCTGACGGCCCTGTGCCGACGATACGGTTGGCTGCTGATACTGGACGAGGTCCAGACGTGCCTTGGCCGGTGCGGGACCGTGTTCGCGGCGGACCTCTGGGGCCTGGAGCCCGACATTCTGTTGCTGGGCAAGGGCCTGACCGCAGGCGGACAGGCGATCGCTGCAATCATGGCGACCGAGGAGGTCCTGGCCGACTCACACACCCACCTGGGTGGGACGTACGCGTGGGAGCCCGCTGCCTGTGCGGGTGCACTTGCCGGACTGGACCTGTTGGCGGGCGGGGATGTCCTGGACAACGTGGCCGCCCTAGACGCGATCGCGCGTGAGGAGCTCATACCTCTGCTGCAGAAGTACGAGCAGCTCGGCGACGTACGGCCCCTGGGCGCATGGGTCGCGCTGGAGTTCGTCACGGACCGTGCAACGATCAGTCCGGCGTCGGCGTTCCAGGCCGCCGTGCACCAGGCTGCACTGCGCCGGGGGGTACTTGCGATCAGCGAGGACAGCAAACCCTTGTACCGGATGCAGCCGGCGCTGACCATGCCGCCAGAGCTGTTCCGGTGGTCGTGCCAGCAGGTCGCTGACGCGATCGCCGAGGTGGCTGCTGCGCCGCCGGAGGAAACGGACCTGTGAGCGTCGAGCAACCGTTGCCAGATGACGGGGCTGCCGCGATCCTGGCGAACCTGGCCCATGTGCGGCAACGGATCGCGACGGCCGCAGCGACCACGGCTACCCAACCGCACGTGGACCTGCTGCTGGCCACAAAGACTGTGCCGGTGAACCGGATCCTGGTGGCCCTGCGTGCCGGCTGCACCCTGATCGGGGAGAACAGGGTGCAGGAGCTGGTCGAGAAGGCTGAGGGACTGGCTGGAGTGCCGCACGAGGCGCACTTCATCGGGCATCTGCAGAAGAACAAGATCAACCAGGTACTGCGCCAGGCCACGTGCATACAGTCCGTGGACAGCGTCGCGATGGCCGACCAGATCGTCACGCGACTGCCGACAACGGGAGAGCCGTACGACGTATTCGTCCAGGTCAATACCTCGGGCGAGGACTCCAAGTACGGATGTACGCCGGAGGAGGCCTTTCCGCTCGCACAGCACATCGGGACGCTTCCGGCGCTGCACTTGCGGGGCTTCATGACCATCGGTCTGTTTTCCGAGGATCTACCGGCGGTCGCCGCGAGCTATCGCCGGTTGCGCCAGACCCGTGACGCGGTCCACGCGGCGCAGATTCCGGGTACCGGCGACGCCCAGGAGCTGTCGATGGGCATGAGCGGTGACCTGGAGCTGGCCGTCGCCGAGGGTGCGACCATGATCCGTGTTGGTACCGCGGTGTTCGGGAACCGGGCGACGCCCGACTCCTACTACTGGCCCGACCTGCACGGTGGGCGTACCTGAGCGGCTGCCGTGGGGCCCCCGACTGGCGTCCGGCCATCCACGGCGAAGGTGCCTGAGCAGTTCTGATCTGGGTGGCCGGGAACTACCCTCGAGCTGGACGCGTTCACGAGAGGGGTCGCGATCAGACGTAGGGCGGAGCAAGGCGTTGGTCGAGCATGACTACGCCTCATTCGTCGAAGCGCCTGGACCCGTCCGCCTGACCCGTCGCGCCGGTCCTGCGCACGAGCCACACCGCATGGATCGGAGGACCCTATGGGCCTGACCGATCCGGGCCTGCAGATCCTCGTCGTGGTCCTGTGCATCATCGCGCCCCTCGTGACCTTGGTGGTGTGGTCCCGGGTACGCGGACCAGTGGTGCTGCGGTGGCTGCAGCGACTGCTGCTCGTGCTGATGGCACAGTTGTTGGCGGTCCTGGCGGCCTTCGTCATCCTCAACAACCAATACGCGTTCTACGTGTCGTGGCACGACCTGCTGGGAGTCGGAAGTTCGGATGTGGCGGGTGCCACAGGGATCATCTCGTCAGGCTCAGCCGCGGACCCGCGGTCGGCGTCGTCCGGCGTCG
>JBDTDW010000199.1:0-6860 GCA_039922855.1 Candidatus Nanopelagicales bacterium
CGCATCCGCTCCTAGGCCTCGACGACGTGCTCATGGTCGCCTCGAGCCGACCTCGCATCCGCTCCTAGGCCTCGACGACGTGCTCATGGTCGCCTCGAGCCGTCCTCGCATCCGCTCCTAGGCCTCGACGACGACGGGCACGATCATCGGCTTACGACGATGCTTCTCGTTGATCCACTTGCCGAGCTGGCGGCGGACGATCTGCTGCAGGGCGTACGTGTCGGTATTTCCCTGACCCAGCGCGTCCTCCACGGCCGCCCGGATCACCGGGACCACCGGGCCCCAGGTCTCGTGGTCCTCGAAGACACCGCGGGCCTGGATCTCCGGGCCGGCCGTCACCTTGCCCTCCACCGAGTCGACCACCACGATGCACGTCACGAAACCCTCGGTTCCCAGGACCCGGCGATCCTTCAGCGACGCCTCGGTGATGTCGCCGACGCTTGAGCCGTCGACGTACACGTAGCCGCAGGGCACCGCTCCCACCACCGAGGCGAGACCGTCGACGAGGTCGACCACCCCGCCGGACAGGGTCAGCAGCACCCGCTCCGGGGGGACGCCCGTCTTCACGGCCAGCTCGGCGTTGGCGCGTAGATGGCGCGGTTCGCCATGGATCGGCATCACGTTGCGAGGGCGAACGATGTTGTAGCAGTAAAGCAGCTCGCCGGCCGCAGCGTGACCGCTCACGTGCACCATCGCGTTGCCCTTGTGCACGACCTTGGCGCCGAGTCGCGTCAGTCCGTTGATGACCCGGGACACGGCGTTCTCGTTGCCGGGGATGAGGGAGGAGGCCAGCAGGATCGTGTCACCGGGGCCGACCGAGATCGTGTGGTCGCGGTTTGCGATGCGTGACAGGGCCGCCATCGGCTCGCCCTGCGAGCCGGTGCAGATCAGCACCACCTTCGCGTCGGGCAGTTGGGCGAGCTGGTCCGGGGTCACGATGACGCGGTCTGGGACGTCCAGGTAGCCCAGCTCCCGTGCCACCCCCATGTTGCGCACCATGGACCGTCCGACGAAGGCGACCTTGCGGTCGTGACGGCGGGCGATGTCGATGATCTGCTGGATCCGGTGGATGTGCGAGGCGAACGAGGCCACCACGACGCGCCCGTCGGCCTTGCCGATGACGCGGTCGATGACCGGTTCAAGGTCGCGCTCGCTTGCCAGGAACCCGGGCACCTCGGCATTGGTGGAGTCCACCATGAACAGGTCGACCCCGGCCTCGCCGAGTCGCGCGAACGCCCGCAGGTCGGTGATCCGCCCGTCCAGCGGCAGCTGGTCCATCTCGAAGTCGCCGGTGTGCAGCACCGTTCCGGCCGGGGTGCGGATCGCCACCGCGAGGGCGTCAGGGATCGAGTGGTTCACGGCGACGAACTCGAGCTCGAAGGGGCCCAGTCGCTCGACCTGCCCCTCGGCGACCTCCATCGAGTACGACTTGATGCGGTGCTCCTTGAGCTTGGCCTCGAGCAGGGCCAGGGTCAGCCGCGACCCGAGAAGCGGGATGTCGGCCTTGCCGCGCAGCAGGTAGGGAACGCCGCCGATGTGGTCCTCGTGCGCGTGCGTCAGAACGATCGCCACCACGTCATCGAGACGGTCGGTGAGGTAGCCGAAGTCCGGCAGGATCAGGTCGACTCCGGGCTGGGAGTCCTCCGGGAACAGCACCCCGCAGTCGACGATCAGCAGCTTTCCGGCGTGCTCGAAAACCGTCATGTTGCGCCCGACCTCACCGAGCCCACCCAGGGGGACGACGCGCAGCCCGTTGGCGGGCAGGTCGGGCGGGGTGCCGAGCTCGGGGTGGGGGTGGCTCATGCGGCGAAGCCTGGCACGCCACCAGCAGCGAGGTCGATTCGCAGCCGGGCGACGCCCTCGGCGTCCAGGCGTACCAACGGTGGTCGGAGGTAGCCACCACCGGGCCGGTGCTGCGCGTCCAGCGCCGCTTTCACGGCGATCGCGCCCTGGGTACGCGTCATGATCCCCGAGGTCACGGGAACCAGTCCGGCGTTGATGTCACGGGCCAGGGCGACCTCACCGGACCCGTACGCCGTGATCATCGCGGCGAGCCGGTCAGCGACCAGGTGGCCGGTGACGCTGACGACGCCGACGGCGCCGATCGCGAGCAGCGGCAGGTTCAGCAGGTCGTCGCCGGAGTAGTAGGCGAGGTCGGTGGCGGCCAACACCTGCTGGGTGGCGAACAGGTCCCCCTTGGCGTCCTTCACCGCGATGATCCGCCGATGATCCGCGAGTCTGATCAGCGTCTCCGTCGCGATCGCCACTCCGGTGCGCCCCGGGATGTCGTAGAGCATCACCGGCAGCTCACCGGCGTCGGCAACGGCTGTGAAGTGGGCCAGCAGCCCGGCCTGCGGTGGCTTGTTGTAGTACGGCGTCACGACCAGCACGCCGTGGGCACCGGCCTTGGCAGCGGCCGCACCGAGCTCGATGGTGTGGCGGGTGTCGCTGGTTCCGATGCCGGCCACGACGTGGGCGCGCTCCCCGACCGCATCGACCACGGCGCGAATGACGCTGTCCTTCTCGGCGTCGGACGTGGTCGCGGACTCCCCCGTCGTCCCGTTGACCACGAGGCCTTCGTTGCCGAGCTCGACGAGGTCGGTGGCCAGCGCTGCCACGGCGTCGAGGTCGAGGTCGCCGTCCGCGGTGAACGGAGTGACCATCGCGGTGAGCACCCGACCGAACGGGGCCGGCTCTGTCATGGCCTCGACCGTGCCATCAGGGTCGCCGGGGCCGGAGACGTCAGCGGATCGGGTGAGGTCGGCGTCGAGGCCATGGTCGGCAGGCTACCCGTGACTGCTTTCCTGCGGCCGACCCACCGCCCCGCCCTGGTCAGCCGGCGACGCCGCCCGGATGATGTTCCCGGGTCCAGTCCTGGACCACACCGTTCGAGAGCCAGGGACCCGCACACATGACCGACAGCGCGATCAGCGTGCCCACGACCGGACGCGAGTCCGGTGCGCCGACCACGGGGGCTTCCACCCCCCCGGATCCGGGTGCCGGTCGGCGCCAGGCCGAGCGAGGTCGACTTGCCGAGGCGAACGAATCCGCCGCGGCCTGGCGCGACTGGGGCCCGTACGTCGCCGAGCGCGCGTGGGGCTCGGTACGCGAGGACTACAGCGCGGACGGTGAGGCGTGGGGGTCGTTCCCGCACGACCACGCCAGGTCCCGGGTCTACCGATGGAACGAGGACGGCATGGCCGGCTTCTGCGACACCGCGCAGGACTGGTGCCTCTCGCTCGCGCTGTGGAACGGCGTGGACCCGATCCTGAAGGAGCGGATGTTCGGGTTGTCCGGACCGCAGGGCAACCACGGTGAGGACGTCAAGGAGTACTGGTGGTATCTCGACGGCACACCCACGCACTCCTGGCAGACCTGGCGCTACCACTACCCCCAGCGCGCGTTCCCGTACGACGACCTCATCACGGAGAACGGGCGCCGGGACCGCACTGTCCCTGAGTACGAGCTCGTCGATACCGGCATCTTCGACGAGGGTCGCTACTGGGTCGTGACAGTCGACTACGCCAAGGCTTCACCACATGACTTGCTGATGCGGATCACGATCGAGAACGCCGGACCTGAACCCGCTCGCCTTCATGTGCTTCCGACCTTCTGGTTCCGCAACGGTTGGAGCTGGGGATATCCCGAGCACGAACGCCCCAGCGTCCAGATGCGGGGTGGACGCGTGGTGGGGGCTGACACACCGTCCGGGTCGTTCGCGCTGATGGGCGAGGGCAACCCGGAGACCTTGTTCTGCGAGAACGAGACCAACACCGAACGCCTGTACGGCGAACCCAACAAGACGCCGTATCCCAAGGACGGAATCAATGACTACATCGTGTCTGGGGCGGCGACCGTCAATCCCGAGCGGGAAGGTACGAAGGTCTCGCTGCACTACGACCAGACCCTGGCACCCGGTCAGCGCAAGGTGATCCGGGTCCGGCTCGTCGCGACCACCGAGCCGACCGTCGAGTCCATCGACGTGGGTGACGGGTTCGACGCCGTGGTCACGGCCCGGCAGGCCGAGGCTGACGAGTTCTACGCCGACCTCACCCCCGACACCTGCAGCCTCGAGGAGGCTCGTGTGCTGCGGCAGGCGTACGCAGGACTGTTGTGGTCCAAGCAGTTCTACCACTACGACGTCGATCGCTGGCTCGATGGTGACCCCGGCCAGCCCACGCCGCCACCTGGTCGTGGCGACGTGCGCAACGGTGACTGGCGGCACCTGAACAACCACGAGATCCTGCTCATGCCGGACCCGTGGGAGTACCCGTGGTACGCGTCCTGGGACCTCGCGTTCCACTGCGTCACGCTCGCGCACATAGACCCGCAGTTCGCGAAGGCGCAGCTGATCCTGCTGCTGCGGGAGTGGTACATGCACCCGAACGGGCAGATTCCGGCGTACGAGTGGAACTTCTCCGACGTCAACCCCCCGGTGCACGCCTGGGCCGCCCTGCGGGTGTTCCTCCTCGACGGCGGGACCGATCACGCGTTCCTGGCTCGTGTCTTCCACAAGCTGCTCATGAACTTCACGTGGTGGGTGAACAGCAAGCAGCACGGGGACAACAACCTGTTCCAGGGCGGGTTCATGGGACTGGACAACATCTCACCCATCGACCGGTCGAGCCTGCCGCCGGAGCTGGGCTACCTGGAACAGGCTGACTCCACCGCCTGGATGGCGATGTACGCCCTCGACCTGCTCGAGATCGCCTTGCGCCTTGCAGTGCAGGACAGGTCCTACGAGGATGTCGCGACGAAGTTCTTCGAGCACTTCCTGCTGATCTCCGGTGCTGCCAACAACGCCGGCCTGTGGGACGAACACGACCACTTCTTCTACGACGTGCTGCACCTGAACGACGGCCGTGACATCTCCATCAAGGTCAGGTCGCTGGTGGGACTGATCCCGGTCACGGCGGCGATCTCCTACGACGACCTGGTGCCCGAACATCTGCCGGAGTTCGCCGGTCGCGCCAGCTGGTTCCTCACCAACAGGCCGCAGCTTGCCCGCTCCTTCCACATGCGCCGGGATCCAGACCGGGTGCACCGGCTGCTCTCAGTGGTCTCACCGCAGCAGCTGATACCGCTGTTGGAGAATGTCTTCGACGAGGAGGGCGCGCTTTCAGCCCACGGTGTGCGCTCGATCTCTGCTTGGCACCGTGATCATCCTTTCGTCATCGACGCCGGAGGGGTGCATGCCTCCGTCGACTACGAGCCAGCCGAGTCGACGACGGCGTTGTTCGGCGGGAACTCCAACTGGCGCGGGCCGATCTGGATGCCTCTGAACGTGCTCCTGGTCGAGGCGTTGCGCGACTATGACGCGTACCTGGGCCCCGAGGCGACCTTGGAGTATCCCGCCCGGTCCGGCAACCGCCTGACCCTGGGCCAGACCGCAGACGACCTCACCCGCCGGCTGGTGTCGATCTTCCTACCCGGTGCGGACGGCCGGCGACCGGTCTACGGGACCTACGATCTGCTCGCCACCGACCCTCGGTGGAAGGACAACATCCCGTTTCACGAGTACTTCCACGGAGATACCGGACAAGGGCTGGGCGCCGAGCACCAGACCGGTTGGACGGCGCTGGTCGCTCACCTGATCCTGCGTATGCACGGCCCGTCGATCGACCACCGCGCGATGCGAACCGGCTCACCGGTGACCTCCTACAGCCCGAGAGAACATGGAGCCAGCGAATGAGCCTTAAGGGCAAGGTGGCCGTCGTCACCGGCGGCAACAGCGGTATCGGACTGGCCATCGTCCTCGAGCTGGCCGCGCAGGGAGCCAACGTGGTGATCGACTACGTCGTCGACGAGACCGCGACCGAGACGCTGGAGCAGCAGGTCATCGCCCTCGGTGAGAAGGCCATCGGTATCAATGCCGACGTGAGTAAAGTTGATGATTTGCAACGTCTTGTGGACAGTACTGTCAGTGCCTTCGGGCGGTTGGACATCATGGTCAACAACGCCGGTATCGAGACCCGTACGTCGGTGCTCGACACCACCGAGACGCAGTACGACCGGGTGCTCGCCATCAACCTCAAGAGTGCGTTCTTCGGCACCCAGCTGGCTGCGCGGCAGATGATCGCGCAGGGCGGAGGCGGTGTCGTGGTGAATCTGAGCTCCGTGCACGAGGACTGGCCGATGCCCGGAAACACGGCCTACTGCCTTTCCAAGGGCGGCATGCGCATGCTCACCAGAACTGCGGCCCAGGAGCTCGGACCGCACGGGATCCGCATCGTGGGTGTCGGTCCCGGCGCCGTCGCCACCCCGATCAACACCGCCACCATGAACGACCCGGCCCTGATGAAGACCCTCGACGCGGCAATCCCGTTGGGTCGTATGGCACAACCCTCCGAGATCGCCAGCGTGGTGGCCTTCGTGGCCGGTGACGGCGGCAGCTACCTGACCGGCAGCACCGTGTTCGCCGACGGTGGCCTCATGCACAGCAGCCCAGGTCTGTGAGACGCCCAGCCCGGTTGGATCAGGGGGCGACTCGCCCGTTCGCGACGAATGCGGCGTGGGTCACCGGCATGAGGTCGGCCCAGATGGTCTCGTACTTCTCGGCAACCATCTCGATCTCACGCTGAGGGTACGACGGGAAACGGGAGTCTTCGGACTTGCGCCGCAGCGACAGGAAGTTCATCAGGGCCCGAGCGTTCATCGTGACGTACGCGGAGGAATACGTACTCACCGGCAGCACGGTACGAGCTACCTCTCGGGCCACCCCGGCCGCCAGCATCCGCTCATACTCGGCGTACGCCAGCCGGCAGGCCGACTCGGTCGATGCCACGACCACTGCATGCTGCTCGGGGGTGCCCGGCTCGAAGTCGTACGCGCCGGCCTTGCCGACCTGTACCAGGTTGCGG
>JBDTDW010000200.1:0-7233 GCA_039922855.1 Candidatus Nanopelagicales bacterium
CGTCATCACCCAGCGCATCTACGCGCACATGTTCGACAACGATGCGCGTGAGGCCATGGACACCCTCGACCACGTCTTCCGCAACCTGTGACACATCTGTGACAATTTGATCTCTGGCGCATCCCAAATGCAAGTGAAAGTCTTCTGACCTGCGGTGATGGTGTGGCCAGGGGCGGGGTCGAACCGCCGACCTTCCGATTTTCAGTCGGACGCTCGTACCAACTGAGCTACCTGGCCGCGCTGCTCGCCGTAGGACGTCCGTCCGCGGCTGTGCGCCGGGTGATCGTAGCCGACGAGCTCGGAGCGTCGCGACATCGGGCAGGCGGTCGGGGTCGACGTGTTCCGCGACCGGCGGCGTCCGGGAAAGGTGAGCGCGAACTGCGCACAGGAGGTGTGCGACCCGGACGGGACTCGAACCCGCGACCTCCGCCGTGACAGGGCGGCGCGCTAACCAACTGCGCTACCGGGCCTCGGCTCCATGTCATCGGAGCCTGGACCTTCTTGACGTACCCCCAATGGGATTCGAACCCGTGCTGCCGCCGTGAAAGGGCGGTGTCCTGGGCCGCTAGACGATGGGGGCCTGTAGTGGCACCCGACGCCACCTGTCGGGGACCGGTGAAGCATAGACGACGCAGCCGCCCGGCTCCAAAAGGGCGGGTACGCATCCGCGCAGGGACGCGCCGACATGGCAGGGCAGGATCGAGGGGTGCTGGACATCGCGATCCGTGAGTTCGAGGACCTGGTGGCCGAGGCGCTGGACAGCGTCCCGGACGAGCTCGCCAGACTCGTGGACAACGTCGTCGTCACCGTCGTGGATGACGCACCACCCGACCAGCCAGGTCTGCTCGGCCTGTACGTCGGCATCCCGCTCACCGAGCGAGGTTTCAGCTACGCCGGCGCAATGCCGGATCAGATCACGATCTACCGGAACCCGATTCTCTCGATCTGCCACGACCGACGTCAGGTCGTCCGCGAGGTCCACATCACTGTGGTGCACGAGATCGCACACCACTTCGGCATCGACGACGACCGCCTGCACGAGCTCGGGTACGGGTGAGGTGTGCTCACGATGCGTTGGCGACCATCGGGGTCAGCCTCGGTGGGCGCAGCAACAGGTGTGGGCCCGTACCCGGCCGCGACTCGGCCGTGTCGCTGCCCGGCCGATCCGTCTGACCCTCAGCGCTGGGCACGAAGTCGCCGGGCAGGGGTACGCCCGTCTCCGCCGCCAACGCCGCCCCGATATCGACGGTCAGGTCGACCCGTTCGCTGGCAAGCAGCACCTCCGGCCGACCCGCAGCCGGGACCACTGAAACCAACGACACCGGCGTGGTCGGCCGTAGCTCGGGAAGCTCCAGCACCGATGACTCGGACGCGAACCACGCCGGGGTCAGCTCAAGTACGCCGGCCAGTTCTTTCACTGACACGCTTTTTCCCACAAACGTCCCTTGCACAGCAACGACTCCAGCCGCACGTGCCATTTGCAGGTGCTCCGCATGATCGACCCCCGCCGCGACGGTTACGGCCCCGAAGGCGTTCACCCCTGTCACCAGGCCTGTCATCACCTTCGCCGAGCCTGCGGCATGGGTGGCGTCGTTGACGAGGTCGCGATGGAGCTTGACGCTCCCCAGGGGCAGGCGTGCCAGAATGCCCAGCGGCAGGGCACAACCGTCGAACCTGCCGACCCCGACGGACACCGGTCCGGCGGATACCAGCCGGTCCAGCTCACGCGGCGGCTTGCCACGTCGGATCAACGAGGCGAGGCCGCGCTCCTGGACCTCCAAGACCAGCTGAGGCACTTCACGCCCGTGCAGGTCCCGGTACGCCGCCGCTACCGCGTCCGCCACGCCGTGCTGCACGAGTGCGCGGAACGGGACGGTCAGCCACAAGGTCAGCGGACCTGCCCCTGCCGGGGTGGACGCCTGGACGTCTGTCAGTGCCTGGCGGACCGACCAGCGGACCAGCTCGGCGGTGGCCCGGTTCGCACCGGGGCTGTCCAGCAGGTCGATCGCGGTGAGCTCACCCAGGCTGGGATGGCGCCAACGCAACCGGCCCTCGACCCCGAGCACCTGTCCGTCGTCGGCTCGTACGACCGGCAGATACTCCAAACGGAGCTGGCCGGCCGTCATCGCGGCGAGCCAGTCGGTGACAGCGACCTCCGACTCTCCGCCTGTCGCGCCGGGTCGTGGGCTCGTCGAGAGCCGGCCGCCGCCGGCGGCCTTCGCGCGGTACATCGCCGCATCTGCACGCTCGAGAAGGCTTTCGGCATCCTCGCCCCCCTCGTGCGGCGTGGCGACCCCGACACTGAGCGAGATGGTCACGTGGTCGCCGTCGAGGACCAGCGGAGCGCTCACGGCATGGATCAGACGGTCGCCGACCTCGTCGAGCGAGCGACCGTCGTCCAGGTCCTCGCAGACGGCGACGAACTCGTCGCCGCCGATGCGGGCCAAGGTGTCCGCGTCACGCAGCGCCGCCCGCAGGGCTCGCGCGACGGTCACGATCATCAGGTCACCCCCGGCGTGGCCGTATGTGTCATTGACTCGCTTGAGGTCGTCCACGTCGATGAAGAAGACAGCGACCCCTGCCTGCGTTCGACGACCACGGGTCAGCGCCCGGTCCAACCGGTCCACGAGCAGCCGGCGGTTGGGCAGGCCGGTCAGCTGATCGTGCAACGCCTCCCGACGCAATCGGTACTCCGTCTCTCGGGAGGTCGTGACGTCCTCGACCGTGACCAGCCGGTGCAGCGCCCCTTCGAGCTCCACCACGGCCGTACGCAGCCGCACCCATCGCTGATTCCCGTCCGGGCGTCGTAGGCGGTGCTCGGCGACCGACAACCCGGCGTTCTCGGTACCCTCGCCCGACCCGTCATCGAGCACCGACGCCTCGATCGCGGCCGCGAGCAGGGGACCGTAGTTGAGGGCAAGGACCTGGTTTCGGCCGGCGCCGACGAGGGCGCAGAACGCGTCGTTCGCCTGGTGCAGGTGGTTGTCCTCGTCCAGCAGCACCATCGCGACCGGGCCGGCGACGAAGAGTTCGCGCCACTGAGAGGGCCTGGGATCTCCGGGCGCCACAGCCACAGGCTCGCCCACCGAGCCCCCCGCGTCGGGGCTCCGGCGCGCTGAGTCGGTCAGGTCGATCGTGGCGTCGGCGGCGAGGGCCTCCCCCGCGGCCGCGGACTCCGCCACCCCTTGGGCGCCCACGATCTCCTCCAGCGCGCGGGCCACCGAGCCGGCCGGTTCGGTGGGCTCGGCCGATGCGGTGCTCGGGGAGTCCCAGTCCTCGGCCTCGAAGGGCCGGCCCGACACCAGCGCCGTACCTCGCCCGATCGGCAGCAGGTAGACGGTGTGGGCCACCTTGTGCTCGCCCGTCACGATGTAGCGGACCCCGGCGTCCTCGGGTGATCCCGAGCGCGTCGCCAGCACTGCGTAGGCAGCGCGCAGCTCCTCGCCCCCCACCTGCACCTCGCTGAGCGAATCTTCAACGGTGCGCACCCGTTGCCAGCGTGGCCTGCCGTGCCATCGGTACGCCGAGTCGCTCCAGCGCGCCCGACCGGCACCATCGACGGAGATGATGCCGAGGCCGACCTCTTCTGCGGCCGCCACGGTTTCGGGGTCATCGAGGGCGCCTGGCGCGCGTAGCGCGTCGGCGATCTTCGTGACAGCGCCCGGCCGTCCCCCAGCCATAGGCAGATCATGCTGGTTGGGTGGCGCAGTGTCATGCCCGGGGTCCGGTTATTGACCCGTCTGGGTGAGTGACCCCTACACGCTCTGTGAGCCTGAGCACGCCCAGCGGATCCGCACGGTACGAACCAGTTTCGGCGCAACCTGCACACGGGGGCAGCCGCCGAGGATCCCGGACCACGGGTCCCGAGTCCTCCCGACGAGCTACTGGCGCACAATGATGTTGTGACGGGTCAGGAACGTGTCGAGTGGTACGGCGACGAGATACCTCGCCCCGCCGCGTTCCGTCCCGACGTCCGCACGACGGTGCGCGAGGAGCTGTCCATGTTCCAGGTAGCCGGCGCCTTGATCTCGCGCCGACGTACGCAGACCGTGGTGGATCCCGAACGGATCCCTGTGCTGCTCGTCCCGGGCTTCCTGTCCGGGGACTTCGCGCTCACTGCGCTGTCGGACGAGCTGCGACGGCGCGGGCACTGGACATCGGGGTCGCACATCGCGCCCAATGCGGGGTGCACCCAGGAGATGGCCGATGCGGTGGAGCAGCGCCTCATGGATGCCGTGCTGCGCACCGGGCACAAGGTGGCCCTTGTCGGGTGGAGCCGGGGAGGGACCCTGGGCAAGCTCGTCGCGATGCGGCGCCCCGAGCTGGTGGCCGGCCTGATCACCCTCGCGACGCCCAACCTGGACCCGCTCGCCGTGAACGCGACACTGACGTTCCAGATCCAGGTGCTCACGCTCTTGCAGTCCCTCGGCGTGCCCGGTGTCATGGGCACCGACTGCATCGCAGGCGACTGCGCCCGCAAGGTACGCGACCTGCTGCGCGGCGACTTCCCGACGGAGGTCCCGTACGCATCCGTCTACTCCACGTCCGACGGCGTGATCGACTGGCGGGCCTGCCTCGACCCCGAGGCCGAGCAGATCGAGGTCGACGCGACACACATGGCGATGGGTGCGGACCCCAGGGTGGTCAGCCTTGTCGCCGATCAGCTGGGCGCCAGGGCCACAGCGCTCCCGCGCTGATCGGCTGATACCCGCGGATCACAGGGTGCCGCAGAAGGCATCACCTGGGTCGCGCCGCGCGGGCGGGATTAGCATCCCGGTATCCACTGGCTCGCTATCGCCGCGACCGGTCTCGTCATGCCTAGGAGGATCCGTGTCCACGGTCGAGATGCCCACCAGTGCCGTGACAGCCGCTGCCATCACCGCGGAGGAGCTGCACTGCGCTCACAACTACCACCCACTGCCGGTGGTGATCAGCCACGGTGAGGGTGCCTGGGTCACGGACATCGACGGACACCGCTACATCGACATGCTGTCGGCCTACTCGGCGCTCAACTTCGGGCACCGGCATCCCGGGCTGATCCAGGCCGCCCGAGACCAGCTCGATCGGGTGACACTGACCAGCCGGGCCTTTCACAACGACCAGCTCGGGCAGTTCTGCCAGGAGCTCGCGGCACTGTGCGGACAGGATGCGGTGCTGCCCATGAACTCCGGGGCCGAGGCGGTGGAGACCGCGCTCAAGCTAAGTCGCAAGTGGGGGTATGAGAGCAAGGAAGTCCCGGTCGACCAGGCCGAGATCATCGTGTGTTCCGGCAACTTCCACGGCCGGACGACGACGATCGTCTCGTTCTCCGACGACCCCGACGCCCGCGGCGGCTACGGCCCCTTCACACCGGGATTCACGACCGTGCCGTACGGCGACCTCGTAGCCCTGCAGGCTGCGATCACAGAAAGCACCGTCGCGTTCCTGGTCGAACCGATCCAGGGTGAGGCCGGTGTGGTCGTCCCGCCTCCCGGATTCCTCCCGGCCGCCCGTGCGCTGTGCCGGCAGCGCGGCGTGCTGTTCGTCGCGGACGAGATCCAGTCCGGTCTCGGCCGGACCGGGACCACTTTCGCATGTGACTACGAGTCCGTCGTTCCGGACGTGCGCATCCTCGGCAAGGCGCTTGGCGGCGGCATCGTGCCACTCTCAGCAGTTGTCGCGAACTGGGACGTCATGGGCGTGATCCGACCAGGTGAGCACGGCAGCACCTTCGGAGGGAACCCCCTCGCGGCCGCGGTGGGAACTGCGGTCGTACGGATCCTCCAGACCGGTGAACTGCAGGCCAGGTCTGCGCGGCTGGGAACAATTGTCCTGCAGCAACTTCGGGACGCCGGGCTTCCCGGAATCCTCGACATCCGTGGCCGGGGCCTGTGGTGGGCGATCGAACTGGACCCCGCCCACGGCGACGGCTCACGGACCGGTCGGAAGGTGAGCGAGGAACTCATGGCCCGAGGCATCCTGGCCAAGGACACCCACACGTGGACGATCCGGTTCGCCCCGCCCCTGGTGATCGAGGAGTCCGACCTCGACAAGGTCCTGGACACCATCATCGAGACGCTGCGCAACTAGCGAAAACCCTGTTGCGTCACGGCTCCGGCGGCGTACCTTGGCCGTACACGAAGGAGGGAGGTGGTCCGCTTCATGAGTGAACATCGGACGCGTGAGGTGGCTGACCGTTAGCCGCACGACCAGGACGCTGACCATGTGTCGCGCCGTCGATCGGTAGCGATTCCACATCAGCCACCCGGCCCCCGAGTGTCGGCCCGTCCAGCCGACCGTCCGTCCGGGACGAACGCTCGGGGGTCGCCCACGCCCGGACAATGCCGTGCCGAAGATGCAGCGGCTCGCGTCGTACCGACGATGCGGTCGGCCTGATCCGGCCGGACGGCGTCCTGCCGGATCAGTCCCGCGGTGCTGTCGTCACGGGTGTCGCGTTCTTCTCAGTGATCTGCGACGGTGTGATCGGCAGCCGCACGGGCTCCTCGTGGGGTGACTTCAGCCGGGGCAGGAGTCGGGTGATCGCGCGGTACTGCCTGTCGGCTCGGGCGTTGTACCAAGGTCCCTTACGTGGCGGCATGAGGTGCTCCGATCAGGTCCGCGAAACAAGTGTGCCTGACTGGCCGGCCTTCCCCGCGGACATCTTTGACTCTGCCACGCGCACCCCATGAACGCACAATGGGTCACTTTCTGTCGATCGTGATCACAGTGCGTGACGGCACCCCGAGCGGCGCCCGGAGGCTCAGCCGAACGTGCGTACCCCGTCGGGCATTGGATCTCCGCGCAACAGGTCCGCCCCCACGTCGGCCAGCGCCGTGAGCGCGATCCGCTGCGACCAGGGCCCGTAAGACACCCGAGCCACCCCGAGCTCTGCCAGCTCCGCGACCGGGACGGAGCCTGGGATCGCGAGCAGGCTCACCTTGCGTTCCCCGATGCCGGCGACGAGCTCGGCGACGGTGTCCCGGTCCAGACGGCCCGGCACAAAGACGCAGTCGGCCCCGGCGTCAAGGAACGCCCGCCCGCGCAGCACCGCGTCGGCGACGACCTCGTCGTGGTCGCGGTCCCCCGCCTTGAGGAAGGCATCGGTACGGGCATTGAGAACGAAGGGCACCCCTTCGCCTTGTGCTGCGCCGACGGCGGCACTGACCGCGGCCACTGACTCCGCCAGTGGTCGCATGCCGTCCTCGAGAGTCCCTCCGACGACGCCGACCTCGATGGCCCGGCGCACCGTCGTCC
>JBDTDW010000201.1:0-3725 GCA_039922855.1 Candidatus Nanopelagicales bacterium
GCCACCTCAGTCCAGCCCGAGGGCGACGGCAGCGGTGTGCGCGTCGGCGGCGATCCCCCGCGGTTTGGGCGCGCCGGCGATCGCCCAGTCCGGGTCCTTCAGGCCGTGCCCGGTGACCGTGCACACGATCCGTTGCCCGGCATCGAGCAGTCCGGCCGCGTGGCACTTGAGCAGGCCGGCGACGGCCGCCGCCGAGGCAGGTTCGACGAAGATGCCCTCCCGCGCCGCGAGAAGCTTGTAGCTGCGAAGGATCTCCCGGTCGGTCACGGAGTCGATCAGGCCACCGGAGTCGTCGCGTGCCGTGACTGCCTGCTCCCACGAGGCCGGGTTGCCGATACGGATCGCCGTAGCGATCGTCGACGGTGCCGCGACCGGGGCCCCGAGCACGATCGGTGCCGCACCTGCCGCCTGGAAGCCCCACATCCTCGGCCGGCCGGTGGACATGGAGTCGGCCGCGTACTCGCGGTATCCCTTCCAGTAGGCCGTGATGTTGCCCGCGTTGCCCACCGGCAGGCAGTGGATCGCCGGGGCGTCGCCCAGGAAGTCCACGATCTCGAAAGCCGCTGTCTTCTGCCCCTCGATGCGCGCCGGGTTGACGGAGTTCACCAGCGCGACGGGGTAGTACTCGGACAGCTTGCGAGCCAGCGTCAGGCAGTCGTCGAAGTTTCCCTCGACCTGCAACAGCTGTGCGCCGTGCACCAGGGCTTGTGCCAGCTTTCCCAGGGCGATCTTCCCGGCGGGTACGAGGACCGCGCAGATCATCCCGGCCTTGACCGCGTACGCCGCCGCGCTGGCTGAGGTGTTGCCGGTGGACGCGCAGATCACCGCCTTGGCTCCCTCCTCGGCGGCCCGGCTGATCGCCATGGTCATGCCACGGTCCTTGAAGGACCCGGTGGGGTTCTGGCCCTCGACCTTGATCCACACCTCACAGCCGGTGAGGTCGCTGAGGTGACCGGCTTCCACCAGCGGGGTCCCGCCCTCCCGCAGCGTCACGACCGGGGTCCGGTCTGTGACAGCGAGCCGGTCCCGGTACTCCTCGATGACGCCACGCCACTGGTGGGGTCCTCGCGCTGCCTCCGTCATCGCCCCGGCTCCCCCTCCACCCGCATGACGCCCAGGACGCCGCGGACGGAGTCGGAGGCGCGGAGCCGTTCGATCGTCGCGGCCAGTGCGGCGTCGGCGGCCAGGTGGGTCCGTACGATCAGCCGCGCGTCGTCACCCAGCCCGTCCTGACGGACGGTCTGGATGCTGACCCCGTTGTCGGCGAAGACCTGCGCCACCCCGGCCAGGACACCGGGCTGGTCGGCCACCTCGAGGTTGACGTAATACCGGGTCGTCGCATCCGCGATGGGCCTCACCTCGAGGTCGGCATAGGTGGACTCCCCCGGCCCTCGACTGCCGCTGAGGTGGTTGCGTGCCACCGCCACGATGTCGCCGAGGACCGCGCTCGCCGTGGGCGCACCACCGGCGCCGCGTCCGTAGAACATCACCTGACCGGCAGCATCCGCCTCGACGAACACCGCGTTGAACGCGTCGCGCACCGAGGCCAGCGGGTGCGACCTGGGGACCATCGTGGGGTGGACCCGGACCACGACGCCCCGTTCGTCGGGGGTGAGCTCGGCCACCGCGAGCAGCTTCACGACGAAGCCCATTTCCCGTGCCGCCGTCACGTCCGCAGCGGTGACCCCGGAGATGCCCTCGGTGTCGACGTCATCGATCGTCACCCGAGTGTGGAAGGCCAGGCCGGCCAGGATCGCGGCCTTCGCCGCCGCGTCCTCACCCTCGACGTCGGCCCGGGGGTCGGCCTCCGCGTATCCCAGGGACTGCGCCTCGGCCAGTGCCACTGTGTAGTCGGTGCCTTCCTCGTCCATCTTGGACAGAATGAAGTTGGTGGTGCCATTGACAATTCCCAGCACACGCCGCACCCTGTCGCCGGCCAACGACTCGCGCAGGGGACGCAGCAGCGGGATCGCTCCGGCCACGGACGCCTCGTAGTACAGGTCCACCTCGTGCTTCTGGGCGGCAGCGTGCAGCTCGGCCCCGTGAGATGCCAGCAGTGCCTTGTTCGCGGTCACCACACTGCTGCCGGCGGCCATCGCCGCCAGGATCAGCGTGCGCGCCGGCTCGATGCCGCCGAGCAGCTCCACCACGACGTCGGCACCCGATCCGGCCAGCCCCGCCAGGTCGTCGGTGATCAGGTCGGGCACCACCCCGGCCCGTCGCCGAGTGATGTCCCGTACCCCCACCCCGGTCAGCACCAGCGGTGCGCCCGCTCGGGCACTGAGATCGCCCGCGCTCTCCCGGAGCAGCCGGACAACCTGAGTACCCACCGTGCCGCACCCCAGCAGGGCCACCGTCAGCGGACGTACACCCGCCTCGGCCATCTCGTCCTCTCCGCCGGCAGGAGCCAGGCCCTGCGGGTCGATGTCAAGGAGTCGCGGCAGCAGCGCCGCCGACCCGGGCGCTCAGCCTGTCACGCCTCAACCCCGCCGCACCGCGCACCCCAGCTCCGCACGTCACCGACGCTGTTGTCGTTTGACGTCGACAGAGGGCCCATGAGTGACGTCGGTCAGAGGGTCCCGGCATCGAGGGCGAGCAGGTCTTGGGTCGTCTCGCGCCGGAGCACGACAGTGGAGCTGCCAGCTCGGACGGACACCACCGGGGGGCGGGGTACGTGGTTGTACGACGAGGCCATCGAGCGGCAGTACGCGCCGGTGGCGGCAACCGCCAGCAGATCACCGGAGCTCACATCGCCGGGCAGCCACGCGTCACGTACGACGACGTCTCCGCTCTCACAGTGCTTGCCCACCACCCGCGCCAGCACCGGTGCGGCCTGGGACACGCGGGACGCGAGCTGCACGGTGTAGTCCGCTCCATACAGGACGGTACGGATGTTCTCGCTCATGCCGCCGTCGACGCTGACGTACGTACGGGCGTGGCCCTCGCCGAGCTCGACGGTCTTGACCGTCCCCACCTCGTACAGCGTCACCATGGCCGGCCCGACAACAGCGCGACCCGGCTCTACAGCTATCCGTGGGACGGCCAGGCCGCGCCCCTCGCACTCGCGGGCCACGATGGCGCGCAACGTCTCGGCCAGCCTCGCCGGGTCCAGTGGATCGTCGTCACTCGTGTATGCGATACCCATGCCGCCCCCCAGGTCCAGCTCGTCGACCTCGAGCCCGAGCTCGTCGCGCAGCACCGCTGCGAACCCGACCAGTCGCTGCGCCGCCACCTCGAAGCCGGAGGCGTCGAGGATCTGCGATCCGATGTGCGAGTGCAGGCCGACGAGCTGCAGGTCGGACAGCTCGACGATCCGACGGGCGGCCTCCAATGCGGCTCCAGAGCTGAGCGAGAATCCGAACTTCTGGTCCTCGTGAGCCGTGGCGATGAACTCGTGGGTGTGGGCCTCGACCCCCACCGTCACGCGAATCAGCACCCGAGCCGTGACACCACGCTCGGCGGCGAGCGCTGCCAGCCGAACGATCTCCTCGAACGAGTCGACGACGATGCGGCCGACGCCGTAGTTCAGGGCTTGCGCGATTTCGGAGCGGCTCTTGTTGTTGCCGTGGAACACGATCCGCTCGCCCGGAAACAGCGCCACCTTCGCCACCGCGAGCTCACCGCCGCTGCACACGTCGAGGCCAAGGCCTTCCTCCTGCACCCAGCGAACCACGGTCGTGGACAGAAACGCCTTCCCGGCGTAGAAGACGTCGCCCGGGACGTCG
>JBDTDW010000202.1:0-4129 GCA_039922855.1 Candidatus Nanopelagicales bacterium
ATGACGTTCATAGGCCCCCGCAGGCCCAGCCGCGCAGCGTCGCCACGAACTCGGCACCGTCCTTGTTCCAGTCGTGGTCGCGCAGCGCCGTGGCCCGGCCCGACTCAGCCATCTGCTGTCGCAGATCGGGATCCTCGCGCAGGCGCAGGATGGCGGCCACGGCCGCGCGTGCCACCGTGTCCACGTCTGCAAAAGGGACCACGAGCCCGCAGCCGGACCTCTCGACGAGCTCGCGCGCGGCGAGCGTCGGTGTCGTGATGACCGGCACCCCGTGCGCCATGTACTCCAGCACCTTCGTGGGTCGGGAGTGCTGGTAGTTCGGTTCGTCGTGCAGCAGCGATAGCCCGGCCAGCGCGCCGTCGATGAGCTTGAGGGCTCTCTCGTTGGGGATGAACCCGTGCCAGGTCAGCTGGCCGTCCGCCTCTGCCGTACGCAGCACGGCGGTCGCGGCCGCATCGGCGTGACCGATGACGTGCAGTGTCACGCCTGACCCGACCAGGAACCGTCCGGTCGCCGCCAGCTCGGCGGCGCCACGGGCCACGGTGACATGCCCGACGTAGACAACTCGGTCCGCGCCGGGCGGAACCACCGTTACCGGAGCGGGGGTGCTGTTGGGTACGACGGGGTGGGGGCCGCGGAACCGCCCGGCGTAGCCGTCCTCGGCGAGCAGCAGCCGGAATCGATGCTCCGCCAAGCGTTCTGCGCCGCGTACCCCCGCGGCCACTGGCCTGCGCAAGGACCGCGGCAACCACGGCTTCAGGCTCAGCGCAGCGGCTGTGTCCTCATGCACGTCCCACACCACGATCGGGCCGCGGATCGTCGCGGCGGCCAGCATCAGCTCCGGATCGTGCAGCAGCACGATGTCGTGGCGCGGCGCCTCCGTACGAAGCATCCGGTGTGCCGCTCGCAGCGCGGCGAGCCGGTGTCGTCCGGAGCTGCGGGGCAGCTCGATCGCGCGCACCCCGGGCGGCGCCGCAGTGGCGGTCGCCTCGAACGGTGCGGCGTACGTGACCTCGTCGCCCGCCTCGACGAGCGCCGGAATCTCACGTCGTGAGATGCGGGCGTCCTCGGGGGAGTGCACCGTGGTGACGACGAGGACGCGCATGGCGAAGAGGGGTGCCGATCAGACCGTGGCTGCGCCGCTGGCCCGCATCGACCCGCCCCGGCGCTCGCGGCCGAGCTGCTCCTCGACGTTGGACTCGTACGCATCGAGCACGTCGTTCATCGAACCATCCATGATGATCTTGCCTTGCTCGAGCCAGATCCCGCGGTTGCAGGTGTCGCGCAGGATCCCCGGGCCGTGGCTCACGATGAACACGGTCCCGGCAGACTCGCGCAGCTCGCGGATCCGAGCCTCGCTGCGCCGCTGGAACTCCGCATCGCCGGTCGCCAGTGCTTCGTCGACGAGCAGGATGTCGTGGGTCACGCTGGTGGCGATGGCGAACCGGAGCCGGGCCCCCATGCCCGAGGAGTACGTGCTCATGGGCAGCGCCACGAAGTCGCCGATGCCGGCGAAGTCGACGATGCCGTCGCGCCGCTCGGACGTCTCGCCGGGGGTCAGGCCCATCGCCAGCGACCCGAGCTGAATGTTGCGCTCCCCGGTCAGCGCCGGGATGAGCGCGGCGTTCACGCCCAGCAGTGCCGGCTCCGCGCAGGTGAAGACCTGGCCCGCGGAGAGCGGCAGCAGCCCGGCCAGGGCCTGCAGCAGGGTGGACTTGCCGGAGCCGTTTCGGCCGATCAGGCCGATCGCATCGCCCTTGTAGGCGGTGAACGTCACCCCGCGAACGGCCTTGATGTACTGGACACCCGGCGCCGGTCCCCGGCGAAGCAGGCGGCGCAGAGAGGAGACGGCGCTGTTCCCGGGGATCCCGGACCTTGCCCCGCTCACGATTCCCTGGACTCGGTACGTCACATGGACGCCCTCGGCGATGACCGTCGGAATTCGGACGCCGTCCCGGTCAGCCACGTCCATAACGCTCCTCCGCCTTCCAGAAGTACAAGAAGCCGAACGTGACCCCGACGAGCGCCCACGCGACCGCGCCGACCCACACGAACCAGGGGGCACGCGGGCCCTGCATGAGGGAGTCGCGGACCAGCTCGACGTAGATCGCGCCGGGGTTGCTGTAGAGCACGATCTTGACCCATTCGGCGTGCTTCTCGGCATACGCGTCCAGGCTGAAGACGACCCCGCTGAGGTAGAGCCAGGTGCGGGCCAGGAAGGGCAGCAGCTGGGCCACATCGCTTACCCGCTCGGTGATCCGGGCGAACGTCAGTGCCAGCCCGAGATTGAACATCGTCTGCAGCACCACCGCCGGAAGGATCAGCAGCCATGTCCAGGAGATGCCTTCCCCGGTCAGCAGGACGACGGCGACGCAGATCAGCAGGCTCGTCCCTAGCGTGAACAGCTCCTCGACGACGATCGAGAGCGGGAGCATGGCCCGCGGGAAGTGCAGCGCACGGACGATCCCCATGTTTCCGGTGATCGACCGAGCGCCGTTCAGCATCGCGGACTGCGTGTAGCCGAACGTGAAGACGCCGATGACCAGGAACGCGATGTAGTTGTGGACGCCGCTCTTGGTGCCGAGAAGGACCCCGAAGATGAGGAAGTAGACGGCGACGTTCAGGAGCGGGTTCAGTACCTGCCAGAACTGGCCGAGCCGACTCTCCGCGTTCGCCGCCTGCTCCCGTGCCCGGGACAGCTCGACGACGAAGAACCGTCGGCGCCAGATCTGGCGCAGGTATTCCGGGATGGGCGGGCGAAGCCCGATCGGGTGCAGGCCGAAGCGTGCGCCCAGCTCGGCAGGCGTCCCTGTCGGCAGGGGCAGCCTGGTGAGCTCTGCCCACTGCGCCTCTGCCGCGGCCCTGAGATCCTCAGTCTCCTGTTCACGGGGGCTGAGGACGGGTAGGTCGTCCGCCGCCGGTTCCGGCAGTCCGCCGACAGAGGTGGAGAAGCTCACGGTCGATCCGTCCCGTGCGGGTGTGGGCCCATCAGATCCTGGTTGATGCCCACCCGGCGGGGCGACATGAGAGCAACCAGGCCGGGCGTGCGGGCCGCGCCCTTGCGATGAGCCGTACGGCCCCGTAGCAGGTCACGACGTCGGGAGAAGCAGGCGTGGTCGTAGATCACACTCTGTCCTTCGTTCGATGCCCCTACTCTGACGGCCCAGTCTCTCATCCGAGGCAGCGCCGCGGCGACATCGCCACAGCGTGAGCACAGTAACTTCCGGGTCCGGCCGGGGGGCCATTCCCCGCGGACGCGGACAGCGACGGACCTTCACAGGTCGGAACGGCGGTCCGGATATCGGAGGCCGAATGCCTGCCGATCAGATGCTCGCCTGCCTCGGGCACTGCGGTGGCCGAGGGCGCCGGTGTCCGGGGTCGTGGAGGATGGGGCCAGCGGCCGGCCCGGAGGAGTTGTCTTGTCGAATCGCCTGTCGGGCTCGACCAGCCCGTACCTGCTCCAGCACAAGGACAACCCGGTCGACTGGCACCAATGGGGACCGGAGGCGTTCGCGGAGGCGACGCGCCGGGACGTGCCGGTGCTGCTGTCAGTTGGTTACGCGGCCTGCCACTGGTGCCACGTCATGGCGCATGAGTCGTTCGAGGACCCCGTGGTTGCGGCGTACCTGAACGAGCGCTTCGTGGCGATCAAGGTGGATCGGGAGGAGCGCCCGGACGTCGACGCGGTCTACATGGCAGCGACGCAGGCGCTCACCGGCCAGGGCGGTTGGCCGATGACGGTGTTCCTCACACCGGACCACCGTCCGTTCTACGCCGGCACCTACTTCCCGCCGCAGCCGCGACATGGGATGCCCTCCTTCGGTCAGCTGCTGCAGGCGATCCACGATGCCTGGAGTGGTGACCGCGACGCCGTGACCTCGGCGGCCGGGCGGATAACGTCGGCCTTGGCGGCGCAGGTCGCCGCGGGACGCAAGGCTGCCGACGAGCTGGATGCGAGGGCCGTCGAGGCGGTGCTGGCTGGTGCGGTCGGCACCCTCGCCGCGTCGTACGACGCCCGGCACGGCGGGTTCGGCGGGGCACCGAAGTTCCCGCCGTCGATGGTCCTGGAGTTCCTGCTGCGCCATCACGCCCATACCGGGGACCGGCAGTCCCTGGCCATGGTGCAAGG
>JBDTDW010000203.1:0-3168 GCA_039922855.1 Candidatus Nanopelagicales bacterium
CCATCCCAGGCTGTGGGTCATGCCCCACAGATACGCCGGAACGAGTCAGGCGGAACGACGTAGCCCCAAGGCGAACGAGAGATCGGGCCACGCGGAGAACGACCAAGTGCCCGCCAGACTACCGCAGCGATCGCCTGCTCCCGACCGATCGCGGCTCTCAGCGCTGCGGGTGAGACGCAGCCCACTCGTCGGCGAGCACCGCGTACTCCACTTCATCGGTCCACTCGCCCTTGACGAACTCGTTCTGCACCAGGTGCGACTCCTGGCGCATCCCGAGCCGGCGCTGCAACGCGATCGAGGCCACGTTGCGGGCGTCGGCGTGACAACGCACGCGGTGCAGCCCGAGCTCGCCGAACGCGATGGCGAGCAGCGGCAGGCACGCCTCGGTCGCATACCCCTGCCCCTGGTGGTCGGGGTCGAACACGAACCCGAGCTCGCCCTGCTGGTGCGTCTGGCTGACCCAGTGCAGCATCACGTGCCCGATCAGGACCCCTGTGTCACGGCGTACGACGGCCAGCATCAAGGTGTCGCCCTCGGCCTCGAGCCGGTCGCTGGCGATCCGCCGTTGCAGCCGCTCCCGGACCGCCTGCGCACTGGGGTCCTCCCAGTAGAGGTAGCGCATCACGTCTGGTCGGCCCTCGAACGCGCACAGGGCCGCGAGGTCGTCCTGGCGGAACGCACGTAGCTCCAGGCGCGGTGTGAGCACCGACCCGGTGAAGACGTACGGCAATGTCTCCCTCTCAGCCCGGGTGGGTCATGTCGGCGGGCCGAACTGTTGCATCGAACGTCTGCTCGTCGACACCGAGGGCCAGGGCGGCTTCGCGCAGGGACAGCCCGTGCACGTGCGCGTGGTGCGCGATCGCCGCCGACTTGTCGTAGCCGATCACCGGGGACAGCGCGGTGACGAGCATGAGCGAGTTCGCGAGGTCGGCGCGGATGCGGGCCTCATCCAGCTCGACACCCTCGATGCAGTGCCGCCGCAACGAGTCGCAGGCGCCGGCCAGCAGGTCGATCATGGTTAGGACGTCGTACGCGATCACCGGGCGCATGACGTGCAGCTGGAAGTTGGCCCGGCTGGCGGAGTGCGCCACCGCGGTGTCCAAGCCGTGGATCTGGGCCGCGACCATGAGTACGGCCTCGGGCTGGGTCGGGTTCACCTTGCCCGGCATGATCGAGCTGCCCGGCTCGTTCTCCGGCAGCGCGATCTCGTGCAGGCCGGCGCGCGGGCCGGACCCCAGCCAGCGCAGGTCCTCGGCAACCTTCTCCAGCACCGTGGCCAGGCCCCGTAGCGTGGCACTGAGCCGTAGCAGCGGGGCACTGCTGGACAGCGCGGCGAACTTGTCGTCCGCCGACGTGAAGGACTGCCCGGTCAGCTCGGTGAGCTGCGCGGCGAGCGCCGGCCCGAACGCGGCCACCGAGTTCATCCCGGTGCCGACCGCCGTGCCCCCGATCGCCAGAGCCCGCAGCGCGTCCGTGGCCTGAGCGACGTCGGCTAGCGCGTCGCGCAGCAGCGTGGCCCAGGCTCCCCATTCCTGTCCGACGGTGACCGGCGTCGCGTCCTGCAGGTGGGTACGACCCAGCTTGACGACCTCGGCCCACCGCTTCGCCCGGGCCGCGATGGCGTCCGCGAGCGCCGTCGTAGCCGGGACCAGGTCACGATGCACCGCCAGCACGGCTGCGACGTGCGTGGCCGTGGGGAATGTGTCGTTGCTGGACTGCGAGCGGTTCACGTGGTCGTTGGGGTGCACCGGCGACTTGGTCCCGAGGACGCCGCCCGCGAGCTGCACGGCCCGGTTCGCGATGACCTCGTTCACGTTCATGTTGGTCTGGGTGCCGCTGCCGGTCTGCCACACCGACAGGACCAGGTCGTCGTCGAGCTTGCCGTCGGCCACCTCCGTAGCGGCCCGTTCCACCAGAGCAGCCAGTGCGGGGTCCAGCGTGCCGAGGTCGCGGTTGGCCCGCGCGGCGGCAGCCTTGAGCAGCCCGTACGCACGATGCAGCGGGGTCGGCATCCGCTCGGTGCCGATCGTGAAGTTGATCAGGCTGCGCTGGGTCTGCGCGCCCCACAACCGCTCCTCGGGGACCAGAACGGCGCCGAGCGCGTCGGTCTCGACGCGGTACGACGCGCCCTCGACGCGTACGACATCGCCCGGTGCGGCGCCGGCAGGGACTGGGATGAGGCCATGGGACATGGTCCGAACCCTGCCACCCCCGCAGGGGGGCAGGCCAACCGACGGGCTGTGAGCTGTCGCGGCGAAGCGGTAGAGGCTAGGAGCTGCAGCGGCTAGGAGCGGTAGACCACCACGCGGGTGCCGATCGACACCAGGGAGAACATCTTCTTCACGCCGTACCAGTCGCGGGTGTTGACGCAGCCGTGGCTGGCACCGTTGTAACCGACCGCCGCGAAGTACTTCGAGTAGTGCACCGCCTGGCCACCGGAGAAGAACATCGACCACGGCATCGGGGTGTGGAACTCGCTGGAGATGTGGGTCGCATCCTTGCGCTGCACCCGGAAGATCCCCTCCCGGGTCTGCAGGGCCGGTGACGAGGTCGACCCGAACCTGGCATCGATGCTGATGACGACCCGGCCCCCGACGATCAGCTGGGCGATCTTGCGCGTCTTGTCGACGCAGATGCTGATGCGGACCGACGTGCAGGACCGAGGGGGCACGCGCACCGCGAGCTTGGCCAGCAGGCTCATGGTCCGTGCGTCCGTGACACCGGTCGCTCGCAGGAAGAACTTGCCCTGGAACCGCTTGACCCCGGCGATCGTGGCCGCGTCGTACGTTCCGGTGACCCGCAGCGGGATCCCGTTCCAGACCAACCGGTTCTGGGCCAGCGCGACGAGGGGGCCGAAGCTGCCTGCCACGAGCGGCAGCACACGAGCGGCACCGGAGGTGGCCTTGACGACCGGGGAGGCGGACGCGGCGTACGCGGCGGGGCTGCCGGGGACGAACCAGGCGCGGAACCAGTGGCTGCCCCGGGACGGGACGAATGCCAGGGTCGCGACCCCCTTGGCGAGCCCGACGGTGCGCAGCAGCCGCGCGCCGTCGGTGAACCGCACGGTGCCACCGACCGCTGGGGACACGACCGCGCGAAGCGTGAGGACCTTGCCCGCATCGACAGCCGCAGCAGGGACGGTCGTGAGCGCCACCTTGGTGGCGATCC
>JBDTDW010000204.1:0-7483 GCA_039922855.1 Candidatus Nanopelagicales bacterium
GTGGCGGTCATCTTGTTCTTCGCGATGCTGGGGCGCCCCGACGACTCCCGCACGATCGTGCAGCATCTGTACGACTGGATCGCGGTCGGTGGCTTCCAGGTCCCGATCGGCTTGCAGCTCGACCAGCTCTCGATGACGTTCGTGCTGCTGGTCACCGGCGTCGGGACCCTGATTCACATCTACTCCATCGGCTACATGGCCGAAGACCCCGAACGTCGACGGTTCTTCGCTTTCCTCAACCTGTTCGTCGCCGCGATGCTGCTGCTGGTCCTGGCCGACAACTACCTGCTGCTGTATGTCGGCTGGGAGGGCGTCGGCCTGGCGTCGTACCTGCTGGTCGGGTTCTGGTACCAGAAACCGATCGCGGCCGTGGCCGGCAACAAGGCGTTCATCGTGAACCGGGTCGGCGACGTCGGCATGTCCATCGCCATCATGATCATGTTTGTGACATTCGGGTCGGTGAGCTTCGGCACCGTGCTCGGCGACCCGGGCGCAGCCGGCGGGACCACCATGACCTGGCTCGGGCTCGCTCTGCTCCTGGGCGCCTGCGCGAAGTCCGCGCAGTTCCCGCTGCAGACCTGGCTGCTGGACGCGATGGAGGGTCCGACACCGGTGTCGGCGCTGATCCACGCCGCCACGATGGTGACCGCTGGTGTCTACCTGATCGTCCGTTCCAGCGCCATCTTCAATGCCGCCCCTACCACGCAGACGGTCGTCGTGGTCGTGGGGGGCCTCACGTTGCTCCTGGGAGCAGTGATCGGGACCGCGAAGGACGACATCAAGAAGGTGCTGGCCGGCTCCACGATGAGTCAGATCGGCTACATGTTCCTGGCCGCCGGGCTCGGACCGGTCGGATACGCCTTCGCCATCTTCCACCTGGTCAACCACGGGTTCTTCAAGGCGGACATGTTCCTGGGCGCCGGGTCGGTCATGCACGCCAACAACGGCATGGTCGAGATGCGGCGGTTCGGGGCGTTGCGCAAGGTCATGCTGTTCACGTACGTCACCTTCTTCGCCGGGTACCTGGCCATCATGGGCATCCCGCCCTTCTCCGGCTTCTACTCCAAGGACAAGATCATCGAAGCGGCGTTCACCCGTGGGTTCGTCGTCGGGCTTGTGGCGTTGCTCGGCGCCGGGATCACCGGGTTCTACATGACGCGCCTGATGGCCATGACATTCACCGGCACCGCGCGCTGGACCGATGAGCAACACCCGCACGAGTCGCCCCCGGTGATGCTGATCCCGATGATCGTACTGGGTCTGCTGTCCGCCGTCTCCGGATTCCTGTTGGCGTACAACGACTCTATCGAGCACTGGCTCAGCCCCGTGACCGGTTTCGTCGAGCCGAGCCTGTCGATCTCCAGCGGGCTGCTCAGTCTGATAACGCTGATCGTCGTCCTGGTCGGGGTGTCCCTTGCCTGGATAGCTTTCGGGCGTCACCCGGTGCCGGTGGTGCCCCCGAGGGGCTCGGTCTACACCCGGGTGGCCCGGGCCGACGTGTACGGCGACGCCGCCAACGAGGCGCTGTTGATGCGACCAGGTCAATGGCTCACACGCGTGCTGGTCTACATCGACAACCGAGTGGTGGACGGGGTCGTGAACGGCACGGCAGCGGTCATCGGCGGGATATCGGGACGATCCCGACGCACCCAGAGTGGGTTTGTGCGCTCGTACGCGCTGTCGATGCTGGCCGGCGTGGTCCTCGTCGGTGCCGCCGTCTTCCTGGTGAGGCTGTAGTCATGTTCCCCTGGCTCACCACGATCGGCGTGGTTCCGTTGGTCGGTAGCGCGGTCCTCATGGTCGTGCCGAAGGGCCGCGAGCTGCTTGCCAAGCAGTTAGCCCTCGCGTTCTCGCTGTTCGCTCTCGTGCTGACAGTGTTCGCGGCACTCGCGTTCGACACGACCCGCGCCGGCGAGCTGCAGCTCACCGAGGTCCACCAGTGGATCCCCGCGTTCGGGATCAACTACGCGGTCGGGGTCGACGGTGTCGCGCTGGTGCTGCTGGCACTGACGACGATCCTCGTCCCCATCGTGATCCTGGCCGGCTGGCACGACGCGGACTCCTCCACGGCCTCGGTCAAGGGCTATTTCGCGCTCGTGCTCATCCTGGAGGCGTTCACGGTGGGCGTCTTCGCCGCCACCGACCTGTTCTTGTTCTACATCCTGTTCGAGGCGATGCTGCTCCCGGTCTTCTTCCTGATCGGGCGGTACGGAGGCCCGCAGCGTTCCTATGCGTCCATGAAGTTCCTGCTCTACGGGCTGCTCGGCGGCCTGATCCTGCTCGTCGCGCTCATCGGCCTGTACGTCGTGAGCGCCCAGAACGGTCCTGGCACGTTCGACTTCACCACGCTGGTCGGACTACACATCGACCCGATCTTGCAACGATGGTTGTTCCTGGGGTTCTTCATCGCGTTCGCCATCAAGGCGCCGCTCGTGCCGCTGCACACCTGGCTGCCCGACGCCGCCGCAGAGTCTACCCCCGGCACGAACGTCCTGCTCATCGGCGTGCTGGACAAGGTGGGCACGTTCGGCATGCTGCGCTACTGCCTTGAGCTGTTTCCGGACGCCTCGCACTGGGCGACACCGGTGGTGATCGTCCTGTGCGTCATCGGGATCATCTACGGGGCGCTGCTGGCGATCGGTCAGACCGACCTCTACCGGCTGATCGCATACACCTCGGTCTCGCACTTCGGTTTCATCGGGCTCGGGATCTTCGCGATGACCTCGCAGGCCCAGGCGGGCGCAACGCTGTACATGGTCAACCACGGCTTCACGATCGCCGCGCTGTTCATCATCCTGGGCTTCCTGGTCAACCGGCGCGGGTCCCGCAACATCGCTGATTTCGGTGGGGTGCAGAAGGTCGCGCCGCTGCTTGCCGGCACGTTCCTGGTCGCGGGCATGTCCTCGCTCGCACTTCCGGGGCTGTCGAGCTTCGTCAGCGAGTTCCTCGTGCTGGTCGGCACGTTCGAACGGTACAAGGCCGTGGCCGTCATCTCCGCGGTCGCCATCGTGCTGGCTGCGCTCTACATCCTGCTGATGTACCTGCGCACGATGACCGGCGAGACCCCTGACATCGTCAGGGAGCGGGTCCACGACCTCAAGGGCCGGGAGATGCTGGCCGTCGTGCCTCTGCTGGCCATCATCATCGGCCTCGGGGTCGCCCCGCAGCCCGTCCTGGATGTCATCAATCCCGCCGTAGACCGTGTCATGCACGCCATCGGGGCCACCGATCCCGCGCCGGTAGTCCCGGCGCAGGCCGCCGAAGGGACACAGCCGTGAGCGCGCTGCTCGCCGCGGGGCCGGCATTCCCCACGCCGGTGATCGAATACTCCGCCATCGCGCCGATGCTCGTCGTGTTCACTGCGGCACTGCTCGGTGTCGTCGTCGAGGCGTTCGTGCCACGGTTGTTGCGTCGCCGGGCGCAGCTGGTCCTCACGTTCGTGGCCCTGGTCGTGGCCCTGGGCTTCGTGGTGGCCGAACGCGGCCGGCGCGAGTTCGTGGTGGAGGGCGCCGTCGCCATCGACGGACCGGCGCTGTTCTTGCAGGGGACGATCCTGGTGGTGGCGTTCGTCGCGGCCCTGGTGATGGCTGAGAGATCCGTCGATCCTGCCGGGGACGCCTTCGCGCCGCGCGCTTCAGCGCTGCCCGGCAGCATCGATGAGCAGGAGCTCACCGCACGAGGGTGGCTGCAGACCGAGGTGTGGCCCCTGTTCTTGTTCAGCGTCGGCGGGATGATGCTGTTCCCGGCCGCCACCGACCTGCTCACGATGTTCGTCGCGCTGGAGATCTTGTCTCTGCCGCTGTACCTGCTCGCCGGCATGGCGCGGCGTCGACGCCTGCTCTCGCAAGAGGCAGCGCTGAAATACTTCGTGCTCGGTGCGTTCTCGTCGGGGTTCTTCCTGTACGGCACGGCGCTGCTCTACGGCTACGCCGGCTCGGTCTCGCTGAGCGCGATCGCGACCGCGCTCAGCGTGAATTCTCAGGCCTCGCTGCTGGTCGTGGCGGGCGCCACGCTGGTGACCGTCGGACTGCTGTTCAAAGTTGCCGCAGCCCCGTTCCACCAGTGGACCCCCGACGTCTACGTCGGAGCCCCGACCCCGGTCACCGGGTTCATGGCGGCGGGGGTCAAGGTCGCTGCGTTCGGCGCGCTGCTGCGGATCATGTACGTCGCGCTGGGTGGGCTGCGCTGGGACTGGCGGCCGGTCATGTACGTCGTCGCGGTCCTGACCATGGTGGTGGGGACGATCATCGCGCTGACCCAGAGCGACATCAAGCGGATGCTGGCGTACTCCGCGATCGCGCAGACCGGTTTCATGCTCATCGGCGTGCTCTCGACCAGCGCGCTGGGCCTGTCCGGCACGATGTTCTACCTGCTGGCGTACGGCCTGGCCACGGTCGGGGCGTTCGCCGTCGTGACGTTGGTCCGGGACCCGGCCGGGGAGGCGACCCACCTGTCGCAGTGGGTCGGGCTCGGCAAACGCTCTCCGATCGTGGCTGCCGCGTTCGCGCTGTTCCTGCTGGCATTCGCCGGGATCCCGCTGACCAGCGGGTTCAGCGGCAAGTTCGCGGTCTTCACCGCCGGTGTGGCCGGCGGAGCCACCGCCGTGGTGGTCATCGCGGTGATCGTCAGTGCCGTCGCTGCCTTCTTCTACATCCGCGTGATCGTGCTGATGTTCTTCTCCGAGCCCGCCGCGGACGGGCCGGTGGTCGTCGTACCGAGCTCATTCACGACGGTTGCGGTGGCGCTGACTGCGGCGGCCACGATCGTCCTGGGCGTGCTGCCGCAGCCGGTGTTCGACCTGGTCGCGCACGCGGGCGTGTTCATCCGCTGACGCGCGGGCGTTTTGATCCGCTGACGCGGATGGCCGGCACGTGAGGGAGACTGGTCGACATGTTCGTCACCGCTCTGCCCTTCGGGCTCGACGAGGTCGACCCCGACCTCGTCGCAAGCCTGCACTCGGGCATGGACGAGGTGGAGAAGGCGCTGCGCTCGGCCGTCGAGTCGGACTACCCGTTCGTCGCGATGGCGTCCCGGCACCTGGTCGACGCCGGCGGCAAGCGCTTCCGCCCGCTGCTGGCGCTGGTCGCGGCCCAGTACGGCGACCCGACGGCGTCGGGCAACGTCGCCGGTGCCGTCGTGGCCGAGCTGACGCACCTGGCGACGCTCTATCACGACGACGTCATGGACGAGGCGCCACTGCGCCGCGGTGCCCCGTCGGCCAACGCCCGCTGGGACAACACCGTCGCGATCTTGACCGGCGACTTCCTGTTCGCACGGGCCGCGGACATCGCGGCCGATCTCGGCACGGACGTCGTACGGCTTCAGGCCCGTACCTTCGAACGACTCTGCACCGGCCAGATCCGCGAGACGGTCGGCCCGGACGCGGGGGAGGACGCCGTCGCCCACCACCTCACGGTGCTCGCCGACAAGACCGGCTCGCTCATCGCCTCTTCGGCCCGCATGGGCGCGATGACCTCGGGCGCGCCGGCGCCGGTCGCGGAGGTCATGGCCGCCTTCGGTGAGCGCTTCGGGGTCGCGTTCCAGCTCTCCGACGACCTGCTCGACATCGCCTCGGAGGCGGACATGTCCGGCAAGACGCCGGGAACCGATCTGCGTGAGGGCATCCGCACGCTGCCGGTGCTGCTCGCGCTGGCCGGCACGGACCCGGCCGAGACGCGGCTGCGTGAGCTGCTCGCCGGTCCGCTCGCCGACGACGCCGCGCACGCCGAAGCGCTGGCGTTGCTACGCCGCTCCCCCGCGATGGTGGCGGCACGCGAGGAGCTGGCGCGCTGGGCCCGAGCCGCCCGAGCGGAGCTCGAGCCACTGCCTGCCCTGGTCGATGGCCCCACCGCCCGCGCCGCCACGTACGCCCTGGCCGCCCTCTGCGAAGCCGTGATCCACCGCTCCACCTGAGGGCTCCTGTCAGGGGGTGGCGCGGGGGGAGTGGCGGATCCCGTCGATGGTGAAGATGGCCAGCGCGACCCACACGATGGCGAAGCCGGCCCAGCGTTCGGCGGGCATGTGCTCGGCGAACACCGTGATGCCCAGGATGAACTGCAGGATCGGGGTGAGGTACTGCAGCAGACCCAGCACGGACAGCGGGATCCGGGTTGCGGCGGCGTTGAACGCCAGCAGCGGGCCGACCGTGATGATCCCGCAGCCGAGCAGCAGGAGGGTGTTCCCCGCCGAGGAGTGCCCGAACGCGAGCGTGCCCTGCACCTGCAGGTAGATGAGGAACCCGAGCGCCAGCGGGAACGTGACGGCCGTCTCCACCGCCAGGCTCGGCACAGACTCGACGCCGGCCAGCTTCTTGCACAGTCCGTACGTACCGAACGAGAACGCCAGGACCAGCGCGATCCAGGGCAGTCGTCCGTACGCCGCCGTCAGCACCACGACCGCGAGTGCGGCGACGCCGAAGGCGACCCACTGCCAGGACCGCATCCGCTCTCGCAGCAGCACGACCCCCATCAGCACCGAGATCAGCGGGTTGATGAAGTACCCCAGTGCGGTCTCCACGACCTGGTTGGAGTTCACGGCCCAGATGTACGTACCCCAGTTGACCGAGATCAGGACCGAGGCGGTCACGAGCAGCCCGAGCTGACGTCGGTTGGCGAGTATGGCCCGGACCTTCGGCCAGCCACGGGTGGCCATGACCAGCACGACCGAGACCACGAGGGACCAGACGATGCGGTGGGCCAGGATCTCCAGGGCTGACGCGGGCTCCAGAAGCGGGAAGTACAGCGGGAAGAAGCCCCACAGGATGTACGCGGTCATCCCGGCCAGCAGCCCGCTGCGCAGCGACGACGCCGCCGGGACAGGTCCCGCCGACGCTCCGGGCGGGCGAGCCGGTTCGGGGCCCGAGGCAGTCGGGGCGGTGGGGGGCGCAGTCATGTCGGCCCACACGCTAGAACCTGCGCTCCGGCGGCGTCGAACCTGGGGCGGCATGGCTGGTACGAACCCGGGCCCGTGCCACTGGTGCACACCCGACCCGGTCGCCGCGACGCCGGGGCGACAGGGGACACTGTGGGACCTATGGTGCAGTCCCAGGTGAGCACGGGCGAGCCCGTCCCCGAGCAGCCCCAAGCCCGAGCATCGGCCTGGCGGCGGCCGCTGCTGTCGCGGGCACCCTGGGTGACCCCCCGCGCACTGGTCATCGGTGCCTGGGTCGTCGCCCTGGTGGTCTTCTGCATCGTGCAGGGGATCCCGGTCGACCGGTTCCAGCAGAACCTGTGGATCTTGTCCGGGATCGTCGTCGTGGGGCTGGGCAACCCCACCCGGAGCCTGTGGCGGATGCTGCTGGACTGGCTGCCGTTCATCCTGCTGCTGTACCTGTACGACTTCAGCCGGGGTGCGGCCGAGCGGCTCGGGATGCCGGTCCACGTCAACGAGGCCATCGCGTTCGACCGCTGGCTGTTCGGTGGGAACGTCCCGACGGTGTGGCTGCAGCAGCACCTGTACGACTACTGGGTCGTGCTGCTGCGAG
>JBDTDW010000205.1:0-8426 GCA_039922855.1 Candidatus Nanopelagicales bacterium
CGCCTGGACATCGGGTACGACGGCGCCGGGTTCGCCGGTTGGGCCGTGCAGCCGGACCTGCGGACCGTCCAGGGCGAGGTCGAGCTCGCTCTCGGCCGGGCGCTACGCATGGATCGTGCGCCGCGCACCGTCTGCGCCGGCCGTACCGACACCGGGGTGCACGCGCGAGGCCAGGTGGCCCACAGCGACGTCCCGCGGCTCGCTTGGCAGTCCTTCACCGAGCGCGGCGACGGGTTCGTGCTTCGGCGGCTTCGCAGCGCGCTGCCCCGAGACATCCAGGTCGCCCGCATCGCCGTGGCACCGGAGGAGTTCCACGCCCGCTGGTCGGCGAGCTGGCGCCGCTATGCGTACCGAGTCTGCGACCTGCTGGCCGGGCCCGATCCGCTGGTGCGGTCGTACGTGCTCCACCGTCCGGGACTGGGTGGCTCCCCGCTGCAGCTCGATGCGATGAACGAGGCGGCGCAGGCGTTGCTGGGCGAGCATGACTTCGCGGCGTTCTGTCGGGCGCGACCCGGGGCCAGCACGGTACGAACCCTGCACGAGCTGCGCTGGTCCCGTGACCGCCATGGGCTGGCCCTGCTGGACGTACGGGCCGACGCGTTCTGCCACTCGATGGTCCGCTCGCTAGCCGGCTCCCTGCTGGAGGTCGGAGCGGGGGCTGTCCCGCGCTCGCGGCCCGCCGAGCTGCTGGTCGGGCGGGTGCGGGACCCGCACTCGCAGGTCGCACCGGCTCATGGGCTGGTCCTGGAGGAGGTTCACTACCCGCCGGACCAGGACCTGGGCGGCGCGGCGATCCGTGCCAAGCGGTTCCGGGGCGACCCCGACGACCTACGCTGAGGCCCCCGGCCCGGTGGGTTCGCGGTGCCGTGCCGAGCAGCCGGATCGTCTTCAGCGAGGAGAAACTCATGCGCGTGGTCGTCGCACTCGGGGGCAACGCCCTGCAGCGTCGGGGTGAGCCGATGACCGTGGAGAGCCAGCGGGCGAACGTACGGGTCGCGTGCAAGGCGCTCGCTCCGCTCGCGCAGGAACACGAGCTGGTCATCTCCCACGGCAACGGCCCGCAGGTGGGCCTGCTCTCGCTGCAGACCTCGGCGTACGACGACGTGTCGTCATATCCCTTCGATGTGCTCGGCGCGCAGACGGAGGGCATGATCGGCTACTTCATCGAGCAGGAGCTCGGCAACCTGCTGCCGTTCGAGAAACCGCTGGCCACGATCCTCACGATGACCGAGGTCGATGCCAACGACCCGGCGATGTCGGACCCGACGAAGTTCGTGGGACCGGTCTACACCGAGGACGAGGCGAAGTCGCTCGCCGCCGCGAAGGGCTGGACCGTCAAGCCGGACGGAGACGCGTGGCGGCGGGTCGTGCCGTCCCCGCTGCCGACGCGGATCTTCGAGATCCGGCCGATCACCTGGATGCTGGACAAGGGCGCCGTCGTCATCTGCACCGGCGGCGGCGGGATCCCGACGATGTACCTGCCGAACGAGGGTCTGGACTCGCCGTCGGACCGCAACCCGCGAACCCTCGTCGGGGTCGAGGCTGTCATCGACAAGGACCGGTCCTCCGCTGTGCTGGCTCGCGACCTCGACGCTGATCTGCTGGTGATCGCCACCGACGCCGACGCGGTGTTCCTGGACTGGGGCACCCCGGCGCAGCGCGGCATCGCAACGGTGTCACCGCAGGAGCTGCGGGCGTACCCTTTCCCCGCCGGTTCCATGGGCCCCAAGGTGGAGGCCGCTGCCGCCTTCGCGCTCGGCTCTCCGGGAAAGGTCGCCGTCATCGGAGCGCTCGCAGACCTGACCGAGATCCTTGCCGGCACCCATGGAACTCGCATCAGCACCGACTACGGCTCTCCGACGTTTTTCTAGTACAGGTCGGGCGATTCTTCTGGTACGACTCGCGCGGTCTGCTGCGCCCCCGGACCGAAAAATTGGGGGCCGGACACCGGAAATAACTCCGGTGAGCGCAAGTCCTGAGTTGGCGCGCCTCTGGACGACGATCCCAGCCAGCGGATCGGTACCGTCCTGACGCAGGCCAGGAACCGAAAAACTCGCTGCCGGTTCCGTGGTGTCGTGGGGGAGGATGGCCGGCGTGGGCCACATCGAGGTGTCGCGGCTGACGTACGCCCTGGCGGACGGACGGGTATTGCTCGACGACGTCTCGTTCCGTGTCGGTGACGGTGCGATCATGGCCCTGGTCGGTGCCAACGGGGCGGGCAAGACCACCCTGCTGCGACTGGTTTCCGGTGACCTCGACCCGCAGGACGGCGCGATCACGCGAAGTGGTGGCCTGGGCGTCATGCGCCAGTTTGTCGGGCAGCTCCGCGACGACACCAACGTCCGGGACCTGCTGCTCAGTGTCGCTCCCCCCCGAGTTCGGGCGGCCGCGAGCGCGCTGGATGCTGCCGAGCTGGTGATGATGGAGCGAGACGACGAGCCCACGCAGCTGGCGTACGCCCACGCGCTATCGGACTGGGCGGATGCCGGCGGCTATGACATCGAGGTGCTGTGGGACACCTGCGCCACCTCGGCGTTGGGGCAGCCGTACGACAAGGTGCAGTGGCGAGACGTCCGGACATTATCCGGTGGCGAGCAGAAACGTCTTGTGCTGGAGGCACTCCTGCGGGGCACCGACGAGGTGCTGCTGCTCGACGAGCCGGACAACTACCTCGACGTGCCCGGCAAGGAGTGGCTGGAGGAGCGCCTGGCAGAGACCGCCAAGACGGTGCTGTTCGTCTCCCACGACCGTGAGCTGTTGGCGCGTACGGCGACAGCGGTAGTTACGGTCGAGCTCGGTGCAGCCGGTAACTCGGCGTGGACCCACCCGGGCGGCTTCGCGACGTACCACGAGGCCCGAGCCGGCCGGTTCGCCCGGCTCGAGGAGCTGCGTCGCCGTTGGGACGAGGACCACGTCAAGCTCAAGGCGCTGGTGCAGATGTACAAGACGAAGGCGAAGTACAACGACAGCATGGCCAGCCGCTACCAGGCGGCGCAGACTCGGCTGCGCAAGTTCGAGGAGGCCGGACCACCGCAGGAGATCGCGCACGAGCAGACGGTCTCGATGCGGCTGACCGGCGGGCGCACCGGCAAACGCGCGGTCGTGTGCGAGCAGCTCGAGCTGAGCGGGTTGATGGCGCCGTTCGATCTGGAGATCTGGTTCGGCGAGCGGGTCGCGGTGCTGGGCGCCAACGGATCTGGCAAGTCGCACTTCCTTCGCCTGTTGGCCCTTGGCGGCAGCGACCCCGACGTCGAGCACCGCCCGGTCGGCGACGTGCTGCCACCACCGGTCGCGCACGAAGGCGTGGCCCGGCTGGGGGCGCGGGTACGGCCGGGCTGGTTCGCGCAGACCCATGAGCACCCGGAGCTGGTCGGTCGTACGCTGCTGGAGATCCTGCACCGCGGCGACGAGCACCGCGACGGCATGGGCCGGGAGCAGGCCAGCCGCAAGCTGGACAGGTACGAGCTGGCCCACGCCGCCGAGCAACGGTTCGAGTCGCTGTCAGGCGGACAGCAGGCGCGGTTCCAGATCCTGCTGCTCGAGCTGTCCGGAGCCACGCTGCTGCTGCTGGACGAGCCGACCGACAACCTCGACCTGGCCAGTGCCGAGGCGCTCGAGGACGGCCTGGACGCGTTCGAGGGCACGGTGATCGCCGTGACCCACGATCGCTGGTTCGCCAAGGGTTTCGACCGCTTCGTGCTGTTCGCCGGTGACGGTGCCGTGCGCGAGACGGTGGAGCCGGTATGGGACGAGACGCGACCCCTTCGAGACGGCTCCTACCTTCGAGGCTGATCGAACCCGGACCGCTACCGGCACGCTCCGGAGCGGTATAGCGTTCCAGCGTGGCCGCACCCTGTGCTCACTGTTCCGGGGAGGTCCCGCCCCGCGCGCGATTCTGCCCCGAGTGCGGCAACGCTGTAGGCCCTCGCGTCTGCCCGGCATGCGGTGCGGCCGCTGACAAGGGACGTTTCTGCGCCGATTGCGGTGCCTCCCTCAACGGCGGCCCCGTGCCCGCACCGGCGAATACATCGGTCGCTGAGCGACGGGTGACCTCCGTTGTGTTCGGCGACCTCGTCGGGTTCACGTCGTTGTCGGAGACCCGCGACTCCGAGGAGGTACGCGAGCTGCTGTCGCGGTACTTCGCAGCCGCACGGGTCATCGTCCAGCGATACGGCGGGACGGTCGAGAAGTTCATCGGCGACGCCGTGATGGCTGTGTGGGGCGTACCGAGAGCGCACGAGGACGACGCGGAACGGGCGGTACGGGCGGGCCTCGAGCTGGTCGAGAGCGTGCGCGCGCTGGGGGCGGACATCGCCGTGCCGGAGCTCGCGATGCGGGTCGGGGTCGTCACCGGCGAGGTCGCAGTCACCATCGGCGCGACCGGGGAGGGCATGGTCGCCGGTGATGCGGTCAACACCGCGAGCCGGGTGCAATCCGAGGCGGCCCCGGGCCGGGTCTGGGTCGATGAACGCACCCGGCTGCTGACCGCCGCCTCGGTCACGTACAACCCAGTGGGAGAGCGCCTGCTCAAGGGCAAGTCCGAGCCGATCGCGCTCTTCGAGGCGGGCAGTGTCGTGGCCTCCCTCGGAGGCGGGGACCGGGTGGACGGTCTGGAGTCGGCGCTGGTGGGCCGGGACCGGGAGCTGCGCCTGGTCAAGGAGCTGTTCCACGGCACCGACGAGGCCGGCCGCCCCTGCGTCCTGGTGCTGCAGGGAGAAGCCGGCGTCGGCAAGTCGCGGCTGGCGTGGGAGTTCGAGAAGTATGTGGACGGGCTCAGTGCCACGGTGCTGTGGCACCGTGGCCGCTGCCTGTCGTACGGGGAAGGTGTCGCGTTCTGGGCGCTGAGCGAGGCGGTCCGCGTCCGCCTCGGCCTGGTGGAGGGCGACAGCGGCGCGGTTCTGTCCGAGCGGCTGGAGGCCGCGCTCGAGCGCTACGTGAGCGATGAGCAGGAGCGCGACTGGCTGCGGCCACGGATGGCAGTGCTCGTGGGCACCACCACCGCGGAGAACTCGTTGCGCGAGGAGCTGTTCTCGGCCTGGGTCACGTTCTTCGAGCGGGTCGGCAGCGACGGACCGGTCGTGCTCGTCATCGATGACGCGCAGTACGCGGACGAAGCGCTGCTCGACTTCTTCGAGCACCTGCTGGCGGTGGCCCGCTTCGGGATCTTCGTGGCGCTGCTGTCCCGTACCGGTCTGATCGACCGGCGCCCGAGCCTCGCGACACGTCGGGGCACCACGATCCTGCATCTCGAACCGCTCTCTGACACGGACATGGGCCGGCTGCTGGACGGGCTGGTCGTCGGGCTCCCGCAGACCATCCGGACCCGGCTGGTGGAGCGAGCCGAAGGAGTTCCACTGTTCGCCGTGGAGACGGTCCGGGCGCTGATCGACCGCGACCTGGTGGTCGCCCGGGGTGGGCACTACGTACTAGCCGACCCCGACGGGACCGATCTGCGGGAGGTGGGGGCCCCGGCGTCCTTGCAGGCGCTGGTCTCCGCGCGGCTGGACTCGCTGACCACCGACGAGCGCCGGGTGGTGGCGGACGCGAGCGTGCTGGGTCTGTCGTTCACCCGCGACGGAATCGCGGCGCTGGCTGACCCCGACGCCGACCCGGAAGCTGCCCTCGGGTCGTTGGTGCGCAAGCAGATCCTGTCCGTGCAGTCGGACCGCTTCAGCTCCGAGTTCGGTCGCTACCGGTTCGTGCAGGCCGTGGTGCGACAGGTGGCGTACGAGATGCTCTCCCGCCGCGACCGCAAGGCGCGCCACCTCGCAGTCGCTGCCCATATCGCGGCGCAGCCCGATCCCAGCGACTCGATGGCTGGGGTGCTGGCACAGCACTACCTCGACGCCGTCGATGCCGCGCCGGAGGGCGATCCGCAGATCCCGGCACTGGTGCAGCGCGGCACCGGGCTGCTGGCGCGCGCAGCGGTACGGGCGAGGTCGCTCGGCGCGCACGCCGAGGCCGAGCGTCATCTGGAGGAGGCGATCCGGCGCAGCGAGGAGTCGGCTGAGCTCGCCGGGCTCTACGAGAGATCTGCCGCCGCGCTGCGTGACCAGGGTCGCTGGCAGCAGGCGCTGGAACGCGCCGAGATGGCGGCCGCTGCGTACGAAGGCATCGGTGACGAGGTCGGCGTGGCACGCAGCCTCGCCATCCAGGGCCGAGCCCTGGTGAGCATCGGCCAGAACGCCGAAGCGGTGCGGCTGCTGCAACCGGTTTGGGACTCGCTGGCGCAGCACCCGGACACCGTTCCGGCACTGCTCGCTATCGCCGCGTCACTGGGAGCCGCGTTCAGCGGGCTGGCCGACAGCGAGGCAGTCAGCCGACTGGGTGAGCGTCGCATCCTGCTGGCGGAGTCCACCGGGGACGTGGCCGAGCTGGCCGAGGCGATGGTCGCTCTCGGATCGGCGTACTGGACCCGTGGGGCGCCGTTCGCCGGGCGGGTGCTGATGCAGGCCGGCGCCACCATCGCGCAGTCGCACGGCATCACCGAGGTGGCCACGCGGGCACTGGTCAACCTTGCCGCCGAGGCTTTGCCTCGCGACGTCGCGGCGGCGATCGAGTACGGCCGCGAGGGAGTGGCGTCGGCGATCAAAACCGGTGTGATCGGCTGGATCTCGGTCGCCTCCGCCAACCGGTCGCTCGCGCTGTGGACCGCCGGACGGTGGGGCGAGCTGCGTACTCATCTGGATTCGTTGGACCTGCAGAACGCCGGACTGGCCGACCGGGCTCTGCACACGGTGGTCGAGCTCTGGCTTGCGGACGCCGCGGGTACGGCCGGCCCCACCACCACGTACGACCTCGACGAGGCCGAGAGCGACGACGAGCAGGCGTTGACCTGGGTGGCACTTTTACGGCTGCAACGGCATGCGATGGCCGGCGAGCGCGGCGCGGCCGCGGCTGCCGGGGCGCAGGTCGTCGAGCGGGCGTTGCGGGTGGCGGAGCTGACCGACGACTTCATGCACCACTGGCCGCGTGCGGTGATCGCCGCCATCGAAGCCGGCGACGTCGCACTGTCCCAACGGCTGCTGGCACCGGTCGAGCAGGCTCCGCCGGGCCTTGCCTCGCCGGCCCTGCTGGCCCAGCTGCCACGCCTGCACGGGCTCCTGGCGGTCTCCCTCGGCACGGACAGCGATGCGGCGACCCGCCATTTGACCGATGCGATCGCCGCGCTCGACGCGTACGGAGCGGTGCCTGATCGCGCTCGCACCCAGGAGGAGCTGGGCACGTGGCTGCGGTCCGTGGGCCGCGAGGACGAAGCCGTCCCATTGCTCGAGGCAGCACGTGAGACGTACGCCGAGCTCGGCGCCTGGGCCTGGCTCAAGCACCTGGACCCGTCCGCCCTGACCGGTCGCTGACCCAGGACGGCTTTCACCGAAATGATCTCCGAGGCGATGCGCTCGGCCATACTGTGCCAGGCAGCTACCCAGGGACGTGGGACATGAGCGCGGCAGCGGGCGCGGTGCGCGAGACACGAGATTCGATCGCCACCGTTTTTCGCAACCCCGGCCTTCGCCGGATCAACCTCGCGCTGGCCGGATCGATGATCGGTGACTGGGCGTACGCGACCGCCGTGACCGTCTGGGCTTTCGGCGTGGGCGGTGTGACAGCCGTCGGCGTCTGGGCCGTGGTACGACTCGGCCTGATGGCGGCAGTGACACCGTTCGCGTCCGGGCTTGCCGACCGGTTCCCCCGCAAGCGTGTGATGGTTGCGTCGGACGTCACGCGCTGCGTGCTCGTGGCTCTGGCGGCGGCCGCCGTCTTCTGGGGTCTGGCCCCCGCGGTCGTGTTCGTGCTGGCGACGCTGGCGTCGCTGGCCAGCTCGGCGTTCCGGCCGGCGCAGGCGGCGCTGCTGCCCACCCTCGCCGACACGCCGGCCGAGCTGACCGCAGCCAACGGCACCTCGAGCACCCTGGAGAGCCTGGCGTTCTTCGTCGGGCCCGCCCTGGGGGGCTTGCTGCTCACCGTCGCCGACATCCCGTTGGTCTTCGCGGTGAACGCCCTGAGCTTCGCCTGGTCCGCTCTGCTCGTGAGCTCGATCCAGGTCCGGGCCGCCGCCGCCCAGGAGTCGGAGGACTACGAGTCATCCCCCGGCCGGCCGGGAGATGACTCGTCGCAGGACGAGACGCCGGCCAGCTTCTGGAGCGAGTCGGTCGCGGGTTTCCGCACGATCTGGAACCACCCCGACCTGCGTATGGTGACCGGGATCTATTGCGCCCAGACGGTTGTCGCCGGTGCTTCGATCGTGTTCGGCGTCGCGGTTGCTGTGGATGTCGCGGGTCTGGGACCGAAGGGTGTCGGCTACCTCGACGCGGTGCTCGGCGTCGGTGCGGTCATCGGGGGGCTGGTGGCCATCGGGCGGGCGTCGAAGTTCCGCCTGGCCACGGACTTCGGCTTCGGTGTCATCTTCTGGGCAATACCGCTGCTGC
>JBDTDW010000206.1:0-3101 GCA_039922855.1 Candidatus Nanopelagicales bacterium
CTGTCGGCAGTCCTGGGGAGGTGCGCGTGTCCCTCACCTGCACCGTCCAGCTCTCCGACCAGGGCGTCCCCGGGCTCATGGGCAGTCGAGCCCTGCGCGCCGACGTCGTCAGTCCGATCGACACGTACCGCGGCCGATGAACGCGCCGGACGAGCAGGGCTCGGTGACGTTGTTCGTCGCGATCACGGTGACCGGGCTGCTGGTCCTGGTGGGTCTCGTCGTCGATGGAGGCGGCAAGGTACGCGCCGCGCAGCGCGCCAGCCGAGTCGCGGCCGAGGCCGGGCGCGTGGCCGGGCAGCAGATCGACGTACGAGCAGCGATCGAGGGCAAGCCGCTCCGGGTAGACGTACCTGCGGCCATCGAGGCGGCTCGGCGGTACCTGCGGGCGGCGCAGGTGAGCGGACAGGTGCTCGTCAGCTCCGACCGACGTCGCATCACCGTGGTGGTCACGACGTCCGAGCGGACCGTTTTCCTTGGTCTCGTTGGTATCTCCGAGCTCGCGGCGCACGGGTCGGCCTACGTCGATCTGGTGTCCGGGGTCCTGAGCGAAGAGTGATGAAGGAGCAGAGATGAGGCGACGTACGGGAAACACTGCACTCGCCCAGTGCGGGTCGACCGGCGGCCCAGCCGCCGTGCCTGGTGCCCGGGCCGGTCTCGGGCAGCTCGTGGCCGGGATCGCGTCAGGCATCGGGCTGCTCGGGCTGCTCGCCGGCCTGCCGTTGCTGCTCACGGTCATCGCCCCGCTGTCCGCACCGGGCGCGAGCCCGGACTGGCACGAGGCGCTCGATGCGCTGGGGCGCCGCGACGACGGCAGCGTCCTCGTCACGGCACTGACCGTGCTCGCGTGGGGCGCCTGGCTGGTCATGGCGGCCTCGGTGCTGCTCGAGATCGTCTCGGTGGCACGGCGCCGGCCCACGCCGCGGATCCCATTGCTGAAGGTGCCGCAACAAGGTGCCGCGGCGCTGGTGGCGGCCGTGGTGCTGGTGCTGGCACCGGTCGGGAGCGCACCGGGATCGATGCAAACCCGGGTTGCGCACGACCCGTCGCGTGCCCCGAGCTCACTGTCGCTGGCCATGTCCGGGCCGCAGGTACGAGCCGACATCTCCATGTCGGTCGTAGCAGACGAGGCAGCGGTCGCCCCGTTCTCGCGCACCGAGGCCGCGCCGCGCGTGGCGACTGGGAGCTGGCCCGCTGCACCGCTGGTCGCCGAGCCGACCGTCCGGGTCGAGCGCCATGACACGTTGTGGGCGTTGGCGGAACGGCATCTGGGGTCCGGTCCTCGCTTCCACGAGATCGTCGCTCTGAACCAGGGTCGTGTGCAGGCGGACGGCAGGGCCCTGACCGACGCTCACTGGATCTATCCCGGATGGGTACTGCGCCTGCCGTCGGACGCGATCGGTGTCAGCGCGAGCGCACCCCTCGCACCACCGGTCCTGGATCCTGCCGCCGCAGCCGTGGACCGTGGGCCGGATCTGGCACCCGGCCACGACTCGTCGGCCGAGCTGGCGTCCCTGCCACCGGCCGTGGACCAACCTTCGCCTCGACCGACGCAGCTCGGTGGCACCACGCTGGCCTCCGCGGCCACGACGCTGGAGGCGTCGTACGACGTCGCACCGGTCGTCGCCCTGGGCCTCGGGGCGCTGACCATCGGCGGGGTCCTGGCCGAGGTCGGCCGGCAGCGCCGCCGCCGGCAGGGTGTGCGGGCGGTCGGCGACCGGCTGTCGCCGCCGGTGCAGCGGGCAGCGAAGGCCGAGCGACTGCTGCGATCCGTGCCTGATAACGGGCGAGGGGCGCGGATCAGGGCGGGGCTGCGGTGCCTTGCCAGTGCCTGCTCGCGATCCGGTCGGGCGCTGCCGGACGTGGCGTGGCTGCGTGTCAGTTCTACGACGCTCGAGCTGGTCCTCACCGCCGACGACGTGGACGTCGTCGCTCCGTTCGCGCAGACCTCACCACGGACCTGGTCGTGGAGCGGGGACATCGAGGAAGGCCCGGACGCACAGCCGGATCCCTACCCCGCGCTGGTCTGCGTCGGGTTCGACGGCGACGAGCTGGTGCTGGTCAACATGGAGGCCGCAGGCACCCTGCGGGTGGCGGGCGAGCCCGCGCAGAGCGCAGCTGTCATGGCCGCGATGACGGTGGACCTCATGGGGCGCGCGCGCGAGAGCTCGGTCACCGTGTCGCTGGCACCTGGGGTGCTCGACGTCACGTTGCCCGCAGCCGCCGTTCGGACGGTCGACAGCTCCCAGGCCGCTGCCCGACAGGTGGATGCACACCAGAGGTCGGTCCGCGACGTGCTGGCGCAGTGCGATGTCACCGACGTACGGATGGCTCGCTCCGCCGGTGTTGCCGACGAGACCTGGGTGCCGGAGATCGTCCTGGGTCAGGACGTCGCTGCGACGGCGACACCGTGGTCCGGCGCGGCGGTGGTCCGTGGCGGTGACGTCGCGACGGAAGGTGAGTGGGCCCTGTACCCGGAGCAGGGTGAGCTGTGGCGGCTGGAACCTCCTGGCATCGCCGTGATGGCTCAGCGGCTCGAACCCGTCGACCAGCACGACCTCGCGTTGCTCGTCCACGACGAGCCACCGGGCCGGATATCCGTATCCGTGCTGACGTCTTCCGGACCCACTCTTGCCGAGGAGATCGCGCTCGCAAGGGCGGCTCTGGAGCGAGTCCCGAGCCGCGGCCCGGGAGAAGCGGACGCGCCCCGGGTGCTGCTGCTGGGACCGGTCGAGGTGACCGGCGTCGACGACAGCGTCGCCCCCGGACGGCACCGACGCGCTGCCGAGCTCGTCGCGTACCTCGTCCTTCACCCCGGGGCCAGCCGACACGAGCTCGACGAGGTGCTGTGGCCGGGCCGGCGGGTCGGACGTAACACCCGCAACCCGTTCGTCTCACGGACACGGCAGTGGCTCGGACGAACCCCTGCCGGTGATGCGTACCTCCCGCTCGTGGCCGAAACTGGTGAGTACCGGCTGCGTGACGAGATCACCTGTGACTGGGACGACTTTGTCAGAACGGCACTGCGCGGAACGAGAGACTCGGTGGTCGATGTCCGCGAGCTTCGCATAGCGCTCGCGCTAGTGCGCGGCCGACCGTTCCAG
>JBDTDW010000207.1:0-4048 GCA_039922855.1 Candidatus Nanopelagicales bacterium
AGCACGGTCTCGGTGCCGTCGGGGGCGACGGTGAGCAGGACGGCGTGCTCCTGGTGTCCCTCGCGGCGCATCACGAACTGGCGCTGCCCGCGCCATGCCGGAGCACCGATCCCACCGGCCCCGAGCAGCCCCTGGATCCGGTGGTGCCAGTAACTCCGAGTCGTGAACCCCTGCGCCTGCTGTGCCAACAGCGCGGCCTGGGCGCTGGACCAGGCGACGGTGCGGGGGTCGGCCGGGTCCTCCAGATAGCGGTACGGGTCGGCGACTCGTCGACCGAACAGGTCGTCGACGACGTCGACCCGGGGTGCGTCGGGGTACTCCGGAGCTCGCGCGGTGTGGTCAGGCACCCCGACACACTAGGGGCCGCTGGCGCCTCGACGCAGGACCTGCGGCGCAGTGCAGCGGTGGATCTAGTCTGACCTGCGTGAGCGAGCTGCGGGCCGATGTGAGCGAGCTGCACGATTTAAGCGCACTGGAACAGGCCCGACGGATGCGTCGCCGGGAGGTGTCCCCGGTCGAGCTGCTAGCGCACTACCAGGCGCGGACCGATCGGTTGGACGCGACGGTGGGGGCGTTCATCACCCGCACCGACGACCTCGCGCTGGCGCAGGCGCGCGGCGCGGAGCAGCGGATCCTCGACGCCGACGCGGACGAGGACCTCGGCCCGCTGTTCGGGACCGTCGTCCCGGTGAAAGACCTCGCGTTCGTCGCCGGCGTGCGTTGCACACTGGGCTCGAGCACGTACGACCTCACCCCCTCAGGCGACGACCACGTGGTGCAGCAGATGCGTGCGGGTGGGCTCACATTCAACGGCAAGACGAATACCCCGGAGTTCGGGCTGCCCTGCTACACCGAGAACGCCGTCGCGCCACCCGCGCGCACACCGTGGGACCTGACCCGGTCCGCCGGCGGCTCCAGCGGCGGCGCCGCGGCAGCCGTGGCCAGCGGCCTGGCGAGCGCGGCCCACGGCTCCGACGGCGGTGGCTCGATCCGGATCCCGGCCTCCGTCACCGGGCTGGTCGGCCTCAAGCCGGCGCGCGGCCGGGTCAGCAACGGCCCGCTTCGCGACGCCGTCGGGGACCTGGTTCACCAGGGGGTGCTGGCTCGTACCGTTCGAGACGCCGCGGCGTTGCTCGAGGTCATGTCCGGGTCCTTTCCCGACGACCCGTTCGCTGCGCCACCGACTCCGCGCGGGACGCTGCTCGCGGCCTGCGACATCGAGCCGGGCCGGTTGCGGATCGGGCGATACGCGGAGCCGGTCGTGACCCGGACCGACGTCGATGCGCACTGCCTCGCGGCGTACGAGGACGCCTCGGAGCTGCTGGTCTCGCTCGGGCACGTCGTCGAGGACATCGCGCCGCCGTTCGGTCCGGACCAGGTCGTCGCGTTCGAGGCGGTGTGGTCGGTCCTGGCCTGCCTCACCCCGGTGCCGGCGGCGCATGAGGCCAGCCTGCTGCCGCTGACCCGATGGCTGCGCGAACGTGGCCGGGAGATCGGCGGGGTCGAGCTCGCCACCGCGGTGTCCATGATGCGGCTGCTCACTCGCGCCACGATCATGGCGACGGCCGGGTACGACGCGGTCCTCACCCCGACACTGGCCGCGCTGCCAGCCGCTGTCGGAGGCTTGCGCGACGACGATGACCCGGCCGCGGACTTCGAGGCGCAGAAGCGCTTCACTCCCTTCACCGCCACCTACAACGTCACCGGCCTGCCCGCAATCTCGCTCCCGCTGTACTGGGCCCAGGTCGGAGATCTCACGCTGCCGGTCGGGGTGCAGCTGGTCGGGCGCCCCTTCGGTGAGGCCGAGCTGCTGGGCCTGGCTGCCCAGCTGGAGGCGGCTCGCCCGTGGCATCAGCGCCGACCCCCGCTGTGGTGAGCGAGCCGGACGACCTCACGGTGTACGACACGGTGGACGACAGGCTGGCGGCGCTGGCCGATGCGTACGGCGTGGCGACGGAGTACGTCGACCACGGCAAGATGCTGCGGCACGTCAGCGCGGCCACCGTTCGTGGGGTCCTTACGGCGCTGGGCGTCTCCGCGCAGAGTACGGAGCAGGTCGAGCAGTCCCTGTCACAGCGCCGGTTGGAGCCGTGGCGGCGCACGCTGCCGCCGGTCCTCGTGCTGCGCCAGGGCGCGGATATCGCCGTCCCGGTGCACGTGCCGCACGGCACCGGCGTGCGGGTCGCGGTCGAGCTCGAGGGCGGTGGGACCAGCGACCTGACCCAGGTGGTGAACCGCACCGCTCCCGTGAGCGTCGACGGTGCGCTGGTCGTGGCGGCGTCGTTCCGGGTGCCGTCGAACCTGCCGACCGGATGGCATGTGCTGCATGCGGTGACAGCGTCCGGCGAGCACGCGACCTGTCCGCTGGTCATCACCCCTCAACGACTCACGCCGCCAGGACCGTTCGCGTCGTCTCGGGGATGGGGCTTCGCGCTGCAGCTCTATGCGTTGCGCTCGCGGAGCTCGTGGGGGCTCGGCGACCTCGGGGACCTCTGCCGGCTGGCGACGTGGAGCGGGCGGGACCTGGGAGCCGACTTCGTCCTCATCAACCCGGTCCACGCCGCCGCACCGGGACCGCCGCGAGAGCGTTCCCCGTACCTGCCGGCGACCCGCCGGTTCGCCGACCCGCTGTACCTGCACGTGGAGGCGATCGCTGAGTACGCGTCCCTGTCGGATGCCGACCGGGCCGAGATGGAGGCACTGCGCGAGCCGGTCCGGGCCGCCGACCTGACGGCGGACCTGCTGGATCGTGATGCGGCCTGGGCGGCGAAGTCGACTGCGCTGCAATGGATCTACCACGTGCCGCGCTCGGCGCGGCGAGAGGCGGCCTTCCAGGCGTACGTGGCCGCGCAGGGACAGGGTCTGGAGGACTTTGCGACCTGGTGCGCGCTCGCCGAGGCGTACGGCCCTCCGTCGGGATGGCCTGACCGGCTCGGCGATCCGTGCGGCGACGCGGTATCGGGCGAGCGGTCGCGGCTCGCCGATGTAATCGACCTGCACCGCTGGTACCAGTGGCTGCTGGACGAGCAGCTGGCGCAGACCCAACAAGCGGCGCGGGAGGCAGGGATGGGCCTGGGGGTGCTGCACGACCTCGCCGTGGGGGTCCATCCGGACGGCGCGGACGCCTGGGCGCTGCGCGAGGTCCTGGCCGCGGGGGTCTCGGTGGGGGCGCCCCCGGATGACTACAACCGGAACGGCCAGGACTGGTCGCAGCCACCGTGGCGCCCGGATGGTTTGGGCGAGAAGGGGTTCTTGCCATACCGCGACATGCTGCGCACCGTGCTGCGCCACGCCGGTGGCATCCGGGTCGACCACGTCATGGGCCTGTTCCGGCTCTGGTGGATCCCGGAGGGGCTGCCTCCGTCACAGGGCACGTACGTGCGCTACGACCATGAGGCGATGCTGGGGATCCTGGTCCTTGAGGCCGAGCGCGCCGGTGCCGTGGTGATCGGCGAGGATCTGGGCACGGTCGAGCCCTGGGTGCGCGAGGTCCTCGCGGCGCGTGGTGTCCTCGGGACCAGCGTCCTGTGGTTCGAACGGGACGAGGCGGGGGCGCCGCGGTCCCCGGAGCACTGGCGGCGCGATGCACTGGCTGCGGTTACCACCCACGACCTGCCACCGACGGCCGGTTACCTCGACGGCGAGCACGTCCGCGTTCGCAGCTCGCTAGGGCTGCTGGCCAGTAGCCATGACGCGGAGCAGACCGGTCACGAGGCCGAGCGGACCGCGTGGCTCACCGTGCTGCACCGCCGCGGGCTGCTCGCGACCGAGGAGTCGGACGAGCAGAAGATTATCGAGGCGCTGCACCGCTTTCTGCTCCTCACCCCGAGCCGGCTGGTCGCCGTCGCACTCGCGGACGCCGTCGGCGACCGACACGCCCAGAATCAGCCAGGGACGTCCGCGGAGTACCCGAACTGGTGCGTGCCGCTGACCGACTTCCGCGGGGCCCCGGTGCTGCTCGACGACCTGCCGACGAACCCCCGATTGCTGTCCCTGGCCAGGCTCATGGCGGCGGACTGACCCGGCGGTACGATCCCGGACATGACGA
>JBDTDW010000208.1:0-3050 GCA_039922855.1 Candidatus Nanopelagicales bacterium
CTCCTCCAGCTTGGCCTTGTGGAACTTACGGTCCAGCGCAGCGGTTTCAGCGGTGACCGGCAGCTCGACGTCCAGTACGTCGGTCACCAGCGGCAGCCAGGGCAGCAGCTCCGGAGAGGTGTCCTCAACCTTCGCCACCAGGACGGGGACGACCTCCTCGGTGCCCGTGCCGTGCGCCAGACCGAGCACGTCACGCAGCAGCGAACGGAACGGGAAGTACGCCGTGGTGGACTCGTACTCGTCACAAGCCGTCAGCAGGAAAGCCGTCGGTGTCGGCTCGGTGTCATCGCGCAGCTCGTCGACGAGGCGGGACTTCCCGATCCCGGGCTCCCCCACGATCTGCACGACCTGGCCACGACCTTCGACGGACGCGGCCAGGGCGGTTCGCAGCAAGGACATCTCGGCCTCGCGGCCGACCAACGGGACCCGACCGGTCGGGTCGCTGCGTTCCCCCTGCTGCTGCGGACCGATGCTCAGCGCCTGCACCGCGCGTGCCTTGCCCTTCACCAGGAACGGCGGCAGAGCATCGGAATGGAACAAGGTGCGAGAACGACCCACCACAGCGCTGGTGGCTAGCAGCTGCCCAGGTGCTGCCTTCGCCATCACCCGTGCGGCAAGGTTGACCGCGTCACCCTTCACCGAGAAGGTACGTCGAAACGGCGGGCCGAAGTCCCCCGCGAAGACCGGGCCGCAGTTGAGCCCCACGCGCAAAGACAGCACGCCGATGCGGTCCAGCACCATCCGCGCGGCGCGCAGCAGCCGCTCCTCGTTGTGGTCGCTGCTGCGCGGTGCCCCCGCCGTCAGCATGATCTTCCCGCCGTCGCGGTCGATGTCGGTCTCGAAGAATGTGATGTCGTGACGCGCTGCGGCGTCCTGCACGTTGCGGATCACCTGATCGAGCGCCGCAGCCAGCGCGTCCGGACCCTGCTGCTCCAGAACGGCGTCGGTGCCGGAGAACTGCACGAACCCCACGGCGATCTGCCGGTGCTCCGCCTCACCAGGGGAGGCCAACAGCTGGGCGCGGATCGGCGGCGGGATCGTTCCGGCGATGTCCAGGCCGAGCGCGGAGGCGCGGCTGCGAACGGGCTGCTCACCACCGCGCGGAGCGCCCCGTAGCAGGAATGCCTGTTGGCGGGCACCGCCCACGACGGACGGGTCGAGCAGGGCAGCAGTCTGGGCGCTCAGCGCAATCTCACCTGCCCTCGCGAGCGCCTCGACCTCTGCGGTGCAGGTGGCTGCCGGCCCGCTCACGAGCAGCTCGCGATGGATCGCCGGGTCGCCGACGAGGAAGAAGTGGAAGACCCCGCTGTGGATGCCGACCGACATGCGCAGAGCCACGCGACCGGCCGTGGTGGAGAGTTCCCCCACCTCACGCATGCGCGCCCGCATCCGGTGCGCGGCACGGGCGGCCCGCACCGCGTGGCCGTCCCCGACGAAGAGCAGGAGCACGGCATCACCGCCCCACTTCACGAGGCCGGCACCGTCCTCGTACGCCACCTCCAGCAGGCTCGCGAACGTCGCGTTGAGAAGGTCGCTCATCTCCTCCGCCCCCACGTTCCCGCGGCGGGCCAGTCGCTCGGTGAGCTTGGTGAAGCCGGAGATGTCGACGAACGCGAGAGTTCCGACGACCTCCTTGACGCGGTCGTGCGGGGTGTATCGAAGCCAGTCGACGGTCAGTCGTGGGACGTAAGGCAGCAACCGGTCATGGTCGTCGACGGGTGCATCGACCGTCACCACGACCTCCCTAGCATTGCGCGGCAGTCTAACGATGACCCGCTCGGCGCTAGGCTGCCAAGCAAGACATGGGCCCGACGCCGGCCACGACGGTTTCGCGTGAACCCCCCGAAGGCCTTGCGGCAAGGAGGATCTGTTGCTGGACATCAATGTCATGGGTCCGTTCACCGAGAGTCTCGGCATCCGGTTCGATGCCGCGGACGGCGACGAGGTGACGGCTCACTGGGACGTGACCCCCGCGATGCACCAGCCGCACGGGATCCTGCACGGCGGGGTCCACAGCAGCGTCGTGGAGACTCTGGCAAGCGTCGGAGCGGCCCTGTGGTTCGGCGACCGCGGCCGAGTCGTCGGGGTGTCCAACACCACGGACTTCTTCCGTGCGGTGTCAGGCGGTCGGCTGTCCTCCCGTGCCCGACCGGTGCACCGCGGCCGCTCCCAGCAGGTCTGGGCCGTCGAGACGACCGACGACCAGGGCCGCCTCGTCGCCCGCGGCCAGGTTCGGCTGCAGAACCTCACCTCCTGATCGACGACCCTCGGCGCACTGCTCGGTACGGGAGCCGATCACCGATCTCCCTCGTAGGAAGTCGTGCGCCTGGCGTCGGCACGGGCCAGTTCACGCAGCCTGAGGTTGTACGCCACCAGATCGGCATCGCCGTCGCGGTCAGCTTGTCGGTCACGTCGTCGCGCCTCCCGCTCATCGCTGCGCGCCCACTGCGCCGCGAGTGCGAGCAGCACCAGCAGAGTCGGAACTTCACCGAAGGCCCAGGCGATACCTCCGGCCACGTACTGGTCCTGGACCAGATCCGGCAGCCACGGCGGCTGGACCTGGGCGAACCAGGTGCCGGACAACGGATACGGCGCCAGCATGATGACCACCGCGAAGAAGGCGTGAAGCGGGAGTGCTGCCACCACGAGCAGCAACCTCCCCCAGTGCGGCAGTCGGCGAGGGGTGTAGTCGATGCCGATGGCGACCCAGTAGAAGAGGTAGCCGGACACCAGGAAGTGCACCTGCATGGCCACGTGCCCGATGTGGTTGTCCATCAACAGGGAGAAGAGCGGGGTGAAGTACAGGACGTAAACGCTCACCGTGTAGTTGGCCAGCGCAACTATCGGATGGGTGAGAAAGCGTACGACCGGGGTGTCCAACGACCAGACGATCCACTCCCGCGGCCCCCGGCGGTCACCGCGTGAGGCAGCCAGGGAGCGCAGTGCCAGGTTGACCGGCGCGCCCAGCACCAGAAAAATCGGCACCAGCATCGAAAGCACCATGTGCTGCAGCATGTGCCAGCTGAAGACTGCGGATGCGTACGACGCGA
>JBDTDW010000209.1:0-4237 GCA_039922855.1 Candidatus Nanopelagicales bacterium
GACTGGACCGGTCAACCGCTCAAGACCCTGAGCAAGGACCCGATGTGGAAGGTGGTCCAGGGCCGGCCCAGTGCCGCGGTGTTCCCCGGTGCCGAAGGGGAGGCTCTGGCCGACATGTCGGCCCGTGCGGTGGGCGCCGTACGGGACTGGACCGCGAAGGTCAACGCCTTGAACGGACCGGAAGCGATCTTCGCCGTGGTGTCGCACGGAGACGTCATCAAGGCCGTCCTGGCCGACGCGCTCGGGCTGCACCTCGACCAGTTCCAGCGCATCCAGGTCGACCCCGCTTCGGTCAGCATCGTGCGCTACACCGAGCTGCGCCCGTTCGTCGTGCGCTCCAACGACAACGGCGGCGATCTCTCTGGCCTGGTGCCGCCGCCCGCGAAGGGTCGGCGGCGGAGTCGGCGACCCTCCTCGGACGCCATGGTCGGGGGCGGCGCCGGCTGAACCTCGGTTATAGGGTCGATGAATGCCTCGTTCGCTGCACTCCTTCGACCCACCGGACCGCTTCGTCGCGGGCACTGTCGGACAGCCGGGCGAACGTGCGTTCTTCCTTCAGGCGCGTGCCGGGCAACGGGTCGTGTCGGTGTCGCTGGAGAAGCAACAGGTGCAGGTCCTGGCCGAGCGGGTGGAGGGACTGCTGGACGAGGTGGTGCGGCGTTCGGCCGGCACCGCACAGGTCCCCGCCGCGGCTCCCGTGAGCACCGACGACGTGGCTCCGCTGGAGACACCGCTGACCGAGGAGTTCCGGGTCGGGACGATGGCGTTGGGCTGGGACGAGGACAAAGAGCGGATCGTGATCGAGGCCCATGAGGTCATTGAGGGCGAGGAGGAGGTTCCTGAGCTCGAGGCCGACCCGGACGACGGGCCCGCGTGCCTTCGGGTACGCCTGTCCGGCTCGATGGCTCGGGCCTTCGTCAAGCGGGCCAGGTCGCTCGTGTCAGCGGGTCGCCCGCCGTGCCCCTTCTGCAACCTCCCGCTTGACCCGGCCGGGCACATCTGCCCACGTGCCAACGGTTATCGGCGCTGAGCGGACTCGTGGCGGCGCACTCGTGAACCAGCGCGACATAGAGCTGCTCACGACCGAGCAGGTTCTCGAGGTCCTGACCCTCGGCGAGCTGGAGATCATCGGGCGGATGGCGGATGCGAGCAACGCGACGCTGGTTGGTGCGGCGACGCTCGACGGGGCCAGCGTCTCGTGCGTCTACAAGCCACAGCGCGGTGAGCGCCCGCTGTGGGACTTCCCGGACCGAACCCTGGGCATGCGCGAGGTGGCGACGTACATCGTCTCCGAGGCCGGCGCCTGGCACGTCGTCCCCCCGACGGTCTGGCGCCCGACCGGACCGGTGGGGGCCGGGATGGCGCAGGCGTGGGTCGACCCCACCACCGAGGTCGGTTCCGAGCCCGGCTCCGGGCTGGTCGACGTCGTGGCGCAAGGGCGCGTCCCCGACCGCTGGCGGCACGTGATCGACGCACAGGAGGGCCGCGGGCGCCCTGTGACCCTGGCCCACGCCGATGACCCGGCGTTGCGGGCCATGGCCCTGCTGGACGCTGTCGTCAACAACGCCGACCGTAAAGGTGGGCACGTGCTGCTGGGACGTACCGCACGCGACGGCACCGACCGGGTCTACGGCGTCGACCACGGTCTGACGTTCCACGAGGACGACAAGCTGCGCACAGTGCTGTGGGGCTGGGCCGGCGCCGAGCTCGACGCGACCGAGCTGGCGAACCTGGCGCAGCTGGCCGGATCGCTGGAGGACGGGCCACTGCAAGCCGATCTGGTCCACCTGCTGTCCGACCTCGAGGTCGACGCCACCCGATGGCGGGTGCAGCAGCTGATCACCGAAGGCCGGTTCCCGCAGCCGGGGCAGGAACGGCACTGGTTGCCGTGGCCGGCGTTCTGAGCGGGCGTCTGTAAGCGCCTTAGTATCGGCGCCATGCAGTCCTGGCCCGCCCCCGATATCCCCGACCTGCCCGGTGCGGGCCTGCCCGTCCGGGTCCATGACACGTCGACCGGGCAGGTGGTGCCCACCACGCCGGGACAGACGGCTCGGCTCTACGTCTGTGGCATCACCCCGTACGACGCCACCCACATGGGTCACGCCGCGACGTACGTCACGTTCGACCTGCTGCTGCGGGCCTGGCGCGACGGTGGTCACGATGTCCACTACGTGCAGAACGTCACCGACGTCGACGATCCCCTCCTGGTCCGTGCGCACGAGAGTGGCGAGGACTGGCAGGTGCTGGCGGACCGCGAGATCGCGTTGTTCCGCGAGGACATGACCGCGCTGCGGGTCTTCCCCCCGCGGGAGTACATCGGGGCGGTCGAGTCGATCCCGCTCGTCATCGAGTACGTGCAGAAGCTGCAGGCGGCGGACGCCGTCTACGAGGTGGCGGGGGACCTCTACTTCCGGGTGCACTCCGACGAGCGGTTCGGGCAGGTGGCCGGGCTCTCGGAGCCCACAATGCTGGCCGAGTTCGCCCAACGCGGGGGAGATCCGCAGCGGCCGGGCAAGCACCACCCGCTCGACTGCCTGCTCTGGCAGTCCGAGCGACCGGGAGAACCGGCCTGGGACAGTCCGTTCGGGCGCGGGCGCCCCGGCTGGCACATCGAGTGCGCCGGGATCGCCTTGAACTACCTGGGGATGACGATCGACGTCCAGGGCGGCGGCAGCGACCTGGCGTTCCCGCACCACGAGATGGGTGCGTCGGAGGCGCAGGTGGCGACCGGGCAGTGGCCGTACGCCCGGGCGTATGTCCATGCCGGGATGGTCGGCCTCGAGGGCGAGAAGATGAGCAAGTCAAAGGGGAATCTGGTCTTCGTGTCCACGTTGCGAGCCGCTGGGCAGGACCCAGCGGCGCTGCGGCTCGCGCTGCTCGCCCACCACTACCGCGAGGACTGGGACTGGACCGACGCCGGACTCGACGCCGCGAACTCACGACTGTCGGCCTGGCGGACCGCCACCTCAGCACCGGCCGGTCCCGAAGCCGAGGAGCTGCTGGCCGCCGTACGCCGCCGGCTGGCCGACGACCTCGATGCCCCGGGCGCCCTGGGCGCCATCGACCACTGGGCCGAAGACGTCCGCCTGCACGGCGGTGCACCAGGTGCCGACAACTCCGCCGCGCCGGCCCTGGTCCGCCGCACCGTGGACGCCCTGCTGGGCGTAGCCCTCTGACTGACGGGCGGAAGCTAGGGGGAGGTGAGGGCGGTCAGGCGGTGGGTTTTTCGTCGTGGCCGCCGAACTGCTTGCGCATGGCGGACAACAGCTGGTCGGCGTACGTGGCCTCTCCGCGACTGGAGAACCGCTGGTAGAGCGCGCTGGACAGGACGGGGGTCGGCACGCCCTCCTCGATGGCGGCGATCGAGGTCCAGCGACCCTCACCGGAGTCCGAGACCCGGCCGGAGAACTCCGCAAGCTCCGGGGACTCCGCGTACGCGGCGGCCGTCAGGTCGAGCAGCCAGGACGCGATGACCGACCCACGACGCCACACCTCGGTGACCGCCGGCAGATCCAGGTCGTACTGGTAGAACTTCGGGTCCGTCAGCGGAGCCGTCTCTGCATCGGCGTCCCGCACCTGCTTGCCCTGATCAGCGTTCGCGAGCACGTTGAGACCCTCGGCGTACGCGGCCATCAGGCCGTACTCGATCCCGTTGTGCACCATCTTCACGAAGTGACCTGCACCGGAGGGCCCACAGTGCAGCCAGCCCTCCTCGCCGGGACCGGGCGCGCCAGTCTTGCCTGGGGTACGGCCCGCGGCCTCGATGCCCGGAGCGATGGTGCGCCAGATCGGTTCGAGCCGGCCCACCGCCTCGTCGTCACCACCGATCATGAGGCTGAAACCTCGCTCCAGGCCGAACACGCCGCCGGAGGTGCCGCAGTCGACGTAGTGCAGGCCGTTCGCCGTGTACGCCTCCGAGCGCCGGATGTCGTCGCGGTAGTAAGAGTTCCCGCCGTCGATGATCGTGTCCCCAGGTTCCAGGGCGGCCGCGAGGTCTCGTACCGCCCCCTCGGTGATGTCCCCTGCGGGCACCATCACCCACACCGCACGCGGTGCCTGCATCTTCTCCACGAGCTCGCGGTACGCCGCTGCCCCTGTGGCGCCGTCGGCCACCAGCGCCGCCACCGCCGCATCGTGGACGTCGTAGACCACGCAGGTGTGGCCGTCGGCCATCAACCGGCGGACCAAACCTGCGCCCATTCGTCCGAGTCCCACCATGCCGAGCTCCATCGCTGAC
>JBDTDW010000210.1:0-4864 GCA_039922855.1 Candidatus Nanopelagicales bacterium
GCGGCAACGGGTGGTCCCCGGACTCAAGCCGGTGCGCCAGTGCCAGACGGAGCCGATGAAGTCGCAGCAGTGGCAGGTTAGTCCGCACCACGTCGCCGTAGATCGGGTGCGCCGTGGTCACTTCCGGACCGGCCAGCCTGTCGCGAACCGCTACCAGACCGTCTGCGGCCAGCTCGTCGAGGACGGCATCACCGATCAGATCTGCCACGACGGCGGCGGGGAGCGGCTCGCCGGCGGCCACCAGCTCCAGCGCCGACACCTGCTGATCGGGCAGCCCGGCCAGCCGCGCAATGACAGTCTCGCGAATCCCGCTGCTCACCGGCGGCTCGGACACCAGGGTCCATGCATGGCCGCCTTCGACACCACGGCGAACCAGCAGCGCCCGGTCAAGTGCCGCGGTCACGAGCTCTCGCAGGAACAGCGGGTTGCCGCCTGAGTGCTCGGCGAACGTCTGGACGGCACGGCCGTCCACAGGCCCCTCCAGGAGCTTGTCCAGCAGGTCGCCGACCTCCGCCATCGACAGCGGCATCAGCTCGAGCCGTTCGCAGAGCCCGTCGCGCCACAGCCGATCCACTGCCGGCGCTAGCTGGCGCCCCGCGGGCGCCGTGGCCACGATGGTGGCCGTACCCGCATCGGCGATCCGCAGCAGCACCTCAGCGGAATGATCGTCGACCAGCTGCACGTCGTCGACGACGAGCAGTCGTCGCCCGCCGGGCTCGGCCCCGGGGCTCGAGATGGCGCGGGTGACGACCTCGGTCATGCCTTGATCGGTGGGGTGGAGCAACGGGTGTTCATCCAAGGCACGGGCGAACACCTCGAAAGGAGCTCCGCTGGAGACGGCGTGACCGACGACGTGGCTCACGGTGGCACCGGCGAGAGCGGCCTGGCGCCCGAGCTCCCGGGCGAACGCGGACTTGCCGACTCCCGGCTCACCCAGCAGCAGGACTCCGACCCCGGAGCCGAGCAGTGCCTGCGCGCGCGCGATCTCCCGCGCGCGGCCGACGAACGGCCAGCGGCCCATGCGGCGCAAACTACCGCGGGTCGAGCGGCGAGACACCACGACCGCGCAGTCTGATGCCCGCTTCGGCCCGGCGTATCGGTAGCGACCACGCAGGTCCAGGCCTACGTAGTGACTACGGATGTGCGGTGCGCTTCCCCGGCGTGCAATTTCGGGCAACCGCCGCGCACCCGTGACGGACCGATCCGGAGGGACATGGCATGCGGACCACGGCACTGACCTTGGCGGTCGTCACCTCGGCACTTTTGCTGGCTGCTTGCAGCTCAGCGAGCCCGTCGACCATATCGAGCGCAGCGACATCGACGACCAGCCCCACGACGGTGGCGACGGTGACTGACGCACCGACCGCCGAGACCCCGCCCGCCACTGACGTGACCACAACGCTGGACCCATGCCAGCTTGTCACCAGTGCAGAGGCTTCGGCCCTCTCCGGGGTGACTTACGGAGCCGGCAAGGAGAACAGCTCAAGCAACGGGTTCAAGTCGTGTGTCTACTCAGTCCCGGGACACTCCTTGTCGGTAGAGGTCTCACAGGCGACCGATGCCGCAGCGGCGCAGGCCGAGTGGTCTGCCCAACAGAGCGCAGCACAGGCCGCGCTAAAGAAGCAGCTGCCACCGGGGGTCGATGCCAAAGTGACGATCGGAAGCGTCTCGGGGCTCGGTGACAAAGCGGCCACGATCCATGCCAGTGTCAATGTCATGGGTCACTCGGCAGCAACCAATGGAATCTACGTCCTGACAGCGGCTAAGTTCTTCGCCTTCGAGGACCTAACGATCGGCGGCACTGTGGCCAGCCCGGCAGCCATGGAGGCACAGGCACACACGACCCTGGGGCGGGTCGGCTGACCGCCCATCTCACTCGAGGTCGGCCGGGACAGCGCTGAGTGAGCCCAGAGATACCGCTCGCTGCAACAAGGTCGCGAGTGTGAGGACGACGAGTACGCACCCGAGCAGTTGCAGCCACCCCGCCACGAGCGCTCCGAGAGGCACGACCATCATGACCAGGGTGGCCGCGGCCAGGTGCGTGGTGGGCGAGCCGATCCGCAACGTGGCACGGAACGCGGCCTGACCGACCAGGTATGAGGCCACGCCCGCGGACAGCGTGAGCGCAGTGCCCCACGGCAACCGCTCGACCGGGTCCTCCACCAGGAAGTGCAGACCAACGGCGACGAGCACCAGGCCACTGATGTGCAACAGCCCGATATAGGAGTACGCCCGCAGGGCGAGCGATCCGCGACCCTGCTCCGGCGCCGTCATGACCACCGCACGTCCGAGCTCGTCGTCCCCGACCGCGTAGTACACCCACCACAGCGCGCTGATGAGGGCCATCGCCAGTAGGAACGCGAGAAGGACCGACCCCCGGGTGAGCTCGCCCTGGGCACCGGCTCCGATCGCGACGACCGTCTCGCCGAGCGCGATGATGACGAGCAGCTGGTGCCGTTCGACGAACTGGCCTGCCTGGACCGCCAGCCTGCTCGACCCGCGCCGACGCACCATGGTTGCCAACAGCACCGTGACCGCCATAACCCAGCAGATCCACCGCAGGTCGGAGCCCACGACCGCCGCGAGCACCAGCAGTGCGGCACACCCGTAGTTGATGGGCACGGTCGCCCGGATCCCCTGCGCCGAGCTGCCCAGCGTCGACCGTCCGAACTGGACCGCGTGGATCGTCACGAGCAGCAGGTACGAGACCGCGAAGACCCAGGCACCGGAGCCGAATACGTCCGGTACCACCACTGCCATGGCCAGGAAGCAGGCCATGGCCAGCAGCATCGGCAGCCGGGTTGAGGTCGTCGTGGGTGGCACGTTGTTGGCCAGCCACGCGTACCCGTCGTACATCCAGAACGTCACCGCGAGCACCAGAGCCGCCTGGGCGTAACCGCGCCAGCCGTCCTCGTGGACGATCAGGCTCGTCAGCTGCGTGATCAGGTAGACGAAGACGAGGTCGAAGAACAGCTCGAGCATCGTCACCGAGGAGTCGCTGCCCGGCGCTGCAACCTTCCCCAGCCCCAGTCCCATGGCAGCAGTGTGCCGGTACCGGCCCGGCTCTCTCGGAAGCCGGCGACGGCCGGCAAAGTCCACCGGCCGCGGAGCGAGCCGACCCCGATGGCGATCGCGCCGCTGCGCGGTCAGTCGGCGAGGTAGCCGAGGACGTCCTGGCGGGTGAGAACCCCGACGGGCCGACCGTCATCGACGACGACCGCGGCGTCAGCGGACTCCAGGGCCGCCATCGCGGCTGCGACCGGCTCGCCGGCACCGATCATGGGCAGCACGGCCGACATGTGGTGCTCCACAGGGTCGGACAGGTGTGCCTTGCCGGTGAAGAGCGCGTCGAGCAGTGCACGCTCGCTGACCGACCCGACCACCTCGGCCGCCATCACCGGCGGCTCGGCCTTGACGACCGGCAGCTGTGACACCGCGTACTCGCGCAGGATGTCGATGGCCTCTCGTACGGTCTCGTTCGGGTGGGTGTGCACCAGCTGCGGCAGCGCTCCGGTCTTGCCCCGCAGCACATCGCCGACCGTGCGTTCCCCGGCCACCGTCAGGAAGCCGTAGTCGGCCATCCACTCGTCACTGAACACCTTCGAGAGGTAGCCGCGGCCGCCGTCAGGAAGCAGCACCACCACGACATCGTCACGTCCGGCCCGCGCTGCAACCTCCAGTGCCGCTTGCGTCGCCATACCGCAGGAGCCGCCCACCAGCAGGCCCTCCTCGCGGGCCAGCCGCCGGGTGAGCAGGAACGAGTCGCGGTCCGAGACCGCGACGATCTCGTCACACACGGTCCGGTCGTACGTGTCGGGCCAGAAGTCCTCGCCGACGCCCTCCACGAGGTACGGCCGGCCCGTCCCCCCGGAGTACACCGAGCCGACGGGGTCAGCCCCGATGACGCGTACCCGGCCCCCGCTGACCTCCTTGAGGTATCGCCCGGTGCCACTGATCGTGCCCCCGGTCCCGACGCCTGCCACGAAATGCGTGACCCGACCATCGGTCTGGGCCCAGATCTCCGGCCCGGTCGTCTCGTAGTGCGACTGCGGGTTCGCCGGGTGCGAGTACTGGTTGGGCTTCCACGCTCCGGCGATCTCGCGGACCAGCCGGTCTGAGACGGAGTAGTACGAGCGCGGGTCCTCGGGGTCCACCGCCGTGGGACAGACGACCACCTCCGCGCCATAGGCACGCAGCACGTTCTGCTTGTCGGCACTGACCTTGTCGGGGCAGACGAAGACGCAGTGGTAGCCACGGCGCTGGGCCACCAGAGCCAGCCCGACCCCGGTGTTACCGCTGGTCGGTTCGACGATCGTCCCGCCGGGCGCCAGCTCGCCTGAGGCCTCACCCGCGTCGATCATCCGGCTCGCGATCCGGTCCTTCCCCGACCCGCCGGGGTTGAGGTACTCGACCTTGGCGAGCACCTGGGGTGCGTCGGGGCCCAGGTGGGCCGTGACCGAGGAGAGGCGTACCAGCGGGGTGTCCCCGATGAGGTCGATGACGCTGTCGAATACCTGCATGGTCCCAGAGCCTATGGCCCCACCTTCCCCACTTCTCGACGTCACTGACCTCGTGGTGGTTTATGGCCGGTTCGGGTCCGGTTCTCGACCACTAGGACAGTGACGTCGGGCAGGAGGGGCCGAATACCATGGACACGATGGCTGCTCCCACTACTGCTGGAGGTGCAGCGCTGGCCGCACTGGTCGCGCTGCCGGTTCGTGACGAGCGGGTGCGCCGCATCGTGCTGGCTGCTGCCAAGGGGGGCGGTGGCCTGCTCGGCGTCGGTACGGCGATCGCGGGGACGGCGCTGGGTGTGCTGTACGTGGAGGCGGCACTGGCCCGCCGCGCGATCGGCCCGCGTCGC
>JBDTDW010000211.1:0-6005 GCA_039922855.1 Candidatus Nanopelagicales bacterium
ACACTCCGTACCGGACGGCCAGACCGGAGCGTGGGTGGACGAACGCGGCATAGCCCTCGGGCAGCGCGATGGCGACCCCGGTCGGCAGCAGCACCCGCTCCCCCGGTGCCACGGTGGCGTCAACCGTCGTGACCAGGTCCGCGCCTGCGTCGCCAGGGCGGGCGTACGCCGGCATGGGCACGTCAGGGTCGATCCGTTGCAGCAGTATGTCGACTGCGCCGAACGGTCGGCTCACGGATTCAGCTCGAGGTGCTTGAGGTAGTCCCCGACGTGCTCGTCCTTGCGGGCCCGCGCGACGTCCTCCGGACGCCCGTGACGCACGAAGTGCTCCAGCGGCACCTGGAAGAAGACTGCCGTGGCCGAGAGCGCCACAGGCCCGTCCGGTGAGTCCAGTCGACCAGTGACCCGGCAGTAGACCTTGCGCCCGAGTACACCGGTGATCTCGGCGTGCAGGTGAAGCACCGCTCCCACCGGGACCGGCCGGCGAAAGCTCGTATCCAGCCGCGCTGTGACCGCAGGGACGGCCAGCAGCCAGTTCAGGGCGCCGAGCGTGTCGTCCAGGGCGGTGACAAGGACCCCGCCGTGCGCCAGCCCAGGCGCGCCCTGATGCTCGTCCGTGACGAGGAACGTGGCAGTGACCTCCAGACCCTCACCGGCGGTCACCAGCATGTGCATGCCACGCGGGTGGTCCGGCCCGCACCCGAAGCACTCCGCGTAGTGGCTGGGGACCTGCTGCCCCGGTCGTGGCGCCCCCGGCGCACGGGCCGGCAGCACTGCAGCCGGCGGCGCCTCGGTGGCTGCCCGGCTCCGGACACCGGTCGTCGTAGGGGCGCTTTCGCTCACGCCCGCCGACACTATCCCCTCGATCCGCCATGTCCACGGCGCGGCAGTCGTGCGACCGGGCACGGCGCCGGCATGGCAGCGGCGCCCTCGGCGCCTCGCACCGGCGCGGCATGGCACGCTCGGGGCTGTGACCGACGACGCCGTGAGCCATGCCGACGTGCCCGGCGCACCCGCGAGCGGCCCGGCCTGGCCTGAGGGCAAGGACGGGGATGCACCGGCGTACCGCGAACGGCTACGGGCCCCGTGGTCGGCGTGGGTGTTCGGTACCGGGATGGCACTGAGTCTGGGGGTCGCGTACGGCTATGCCATCACCGTGCCATGGGGCATCGTGACGTGGTTGCTCACGCAGGCCGTGGTCGTGTGGGTGCTCGTGACCACATCACCCGCGGTACGGGTCGACGAGCGCGTGCTGCGCGCCGGGCGAGCCCGGCTTCCGCTGCGGTTCGTCGGGCGGCTGCGACCGCTGGACGCCGCGACCGCCCGCCGACTGCGCGGCGTCGATTCCGACGCGTCCGCGTACCTGTGCGTGCGCTCCTGGGTACCGCGGGCGCTGCTGGTCGAGGTGAACGACCCCAACGACCCGCACCCGTTCTGGCTCGTGTCGTCGCGTCACCCCGAACGGCTCGCCGGGGCCATCCGCACGATGTCCGCGCGCAACGCCGGTCGCACTCTGGAAGGGTGAGCGGGTACGGCCCCGCCATCGGCCTGCGACAGCGTCACCCCGGCAGACCGCACAGCGCAAGGAGAGGAACCCCATGGCAAGCTCCCCCAACGGCGGACCGACAGCCACACCTGACCTGTCCGGCTCCTCCGGTCCCCGCGTGACCGACACCTCGGCCAAGGCGGCCGCCGCGGTCACTCCGGGCGCCGCAGGTCTGGCCAAGCTCGTCGCGCCACTGGCCGAGATCGGTGCCATGTGGGGGGTCCGCAAGACACTGGACTCCATCTACCGGCGCAGCACCGGTTCGGAGCCGCCGCGGGCGAACGACCCCGCGGCCTCCTTGCGGAAAGTGCTGATGTGGGCGGCGGTTTCCGCCGCGGCACTGGCGGTCGTCAACGTGATCATCGATCGAGCCACCGCGCGCTACGACCGCTGAGTCGGGCCCTCAGGCGCACTCGGAGCAGATCGGCGCCCCGTTGACCATCTTGACCAGTTGACTGCGGTGATGAACGAGGAAGCACTTGCTGCACGTGAACTCGTCGGCCTGGCGGGGCAGGACACGGACCGTCAGCGACTCGTCGGACAGGTCCGCGCCTGGCAGCTCAAGGTTCTCCGCGAACTCGACCTCGTCGACGTCGACGCTCGATGTCGCCTTGTTGGCCCGCTGGGCCTTGAGCTCCTCCAGGGAGTCCTCGGCGAGCTCTTCGTCGGTCTTTCGCGGGGCGTCGTAGTCGGTCGCCATGTCGTCCTCGTCCTTGTCATCCGTACATTGCTGCAGCCCGTGGAACGTGGGAGCGTACCCGACAATTCCCGGGCCAGGTCCACGCCCGGGCCGCGATTGTCCCTGATGGCGACCGCGTTGTCACAGCGACCCGCCGGAACGCTGTACCGGGGCCCTTCAGTACCAGCGGCCCAGTAGCGCCATGAGCTCACCGAACAGGGCCGGTCCGGCTGCCACGATCAGCGGATCGGCCGTGCCGGCGGTCGGTACCAGGGCGAACCGGGCACCCGCCTCGAGCGCGACCAGCGCACCGGCGCAGTGGTCCCATACCTGCGGGCCATGCTCGTAGTAGCCGTCGACGCGCCCACTCGCCACGGTGCAAAGGTCCACGGCGCAGGAGCCGCCGCGTCGTACGTCCCGGACCAGGGGCACGACCTCAGCCAGCACAGCACCCTGCTGCACGCGGCGCTCGGTGGTGTAGCCGAAGCCCGTGGCGACCAGAGCCCGGTCCAGCGGCACCGGGTTGTTGACCGACAGCACCGTCTCGGGTCCGCCCCGGTCGTGACGTTGCACGGCTCCTCGGCCCAGGACCGCGAGGTACGTCTCGCCGGCCATCGGCACGGCCACGACCCCCACGACGGTGCGCCCAGCGACCTGCACACCCACCGAGACGGCCCACGCCGGCAGCCCGTAAAGGTAGTTCACGGTGCCGTCCAGGGGATCCAGCACCCAGTGCACCCCGGAGGTCCCCTCCCGGGAGCTGCCCTCCTCGCCCAGGATGCCGTCGTCGGGGCGGGCCGCCAGGATCGCTTCGACGAGTTGCGCCTCACTGGCGCGATCCATGGCTGTGACGACGTCCGTCGGACTGGATTTGGTGTCAGCGACGGCCCGGTCGTCCGGACGGGCGTCCCGCAGCAGCGCGCCCGCGTCAGCAGCGACCTGCAGCGCGAGGTCACGGAGCTCGTCGAGGAGGTCGTCGCCGGGCACATCGCTGCACAGGGCGTCACCGGGGGCCGAGGTCATGGGCTGATCCTGCCCGACCGGCGTCATCGGCCGATGCCACCGGACCGGCGTGTGGGCGCCGCGCACGGATAGCCTCGCCAGGTGGTCAATCCCTACGTCGACGTGCTGCGTCGACCGGGGGCGGTGGCGATGTCATCAGCCGCGTTCGTGGCCCGGATGCCGATCGCGATGATCGGGCTGGGCATCGTGCTGCTGGTCTCCCTGCAGACCGGCAAGTACGGCCTGGCCGGGGCGCTGTCGGCCAGCGAGGCGCTCGCGAACGCTGCGTTCGGGCCGATGCTGGCGCGCCTCGTCGACCGTCTCGGCCAGCACCGGGTGCTGCCCTGGGTCACTACCGGGCACGTCCTGGCGCTGGCCGTCTTCGTGGTCCTGGTGGTCGAGCAGGCGCCGGTCCCTCTGCTGTTCCTGACGGTGATCGTGCAGGGTGCGCTCATGCCCAACATCGGCGCGATGATCCGGGCCCGTTGGGCGCATCTGCTCGCGGGGGATCCGCCGCGGCTTCGTACCGCGTTCGCGTACGAGTCCGTCATCGACGAGCTCATCTTCGTCGTGGGTCCTCTGCTTGCCACGATCCTGGCCGTGTACGTGGTGGGGTGGGGGGCCCTTGCCGCCTGCATACTCCTGATCAGCGTCGGGACCGCGCTGCTGTCCGCGCAGCGTGGTACCGAGCCACCGCCCTCCGGAGCCCGGGCACACGGCGGGAGGTCGGCGCTGCGTTACCCGGGCGTGGCCGCGGTCACTGTCGTGTTCGTCATGTTCGGCGGCCTGTTCGGCTCGTTCGAGGTGGTCACGGTGGCGTTCGCCCAGCATCACGGCATCGAGGGGGCCGCCGGCTGGCTGTTGGCCCTCTATTCAGTCGGCTCCGGGATCGCGGGTCTGACCCTGGGCGCCCTGCGGCTACAGACCGCGTTGAACCGTCAGCTCCTCCTCACTTCCGCGGTCCTGGCCCTGGTCATGCTGCCGTTCCCCTTCATCACCACGGTGTGGCTGCTGGGCGTCGTCTCGCTGTTGTCCGGGCTCGCCTGCTCCCCGGTCCTGATCAGTGCTTTCGCCCTGATCGAGCGGCTGGTGCCAAATGCCCGACTGACCGAGGGCCTGGTCTGGACCAACGCAGGCCTGGGGCTCGGACTCGCGCTGGCCGCGGCTCTGGCCGGCCACGTGATCGACACCCGGGGTCCGAACACTGCGTACTTCATCAGCACCGCGTGCGCCGTCGGCGCCTTCCTCGCCGTCGCGCTCGCCTCCCGCTCGTTGGACCGAGCCTGGCGCGCAGCAGTCGCGGTCCCGCAACAGCCTGCGGACCGCAGCCCAGGCGGGCAGGAACGGATGAGCCGGTGACACGCTGGCGCGAGCAGGCCCGTACCGAGGCAAGATGCCCACTGGTAGCACAGCGCGCACCGCACCGGCGTAGCCTCGCTGGTCCTACCGCACACCGGATCCGCGAGAGGGTGGGCCCGGGGCTGCAGTCACGCGTACGCGTGCCGCCCCACGGCCTGGATGCTTGACGGCACCCGGACCGGCGTGTCGGGCCCGAGCACCGGCGCGAGGATGGACAGGGCAGGGAGGATGGTCGAACTGTGGTGAAGGAGGAGCGGATGCGTGAGCTGGCGTTCGCAGGGCTGACCGACGACGGAGACCTGCTGCTGACCGCCGGAGACGGTCAGCAGTTCTCCCTCGGCGTCGACGACCGGCTCGCAGCCGCGGTGCGCGGTGACCGGCCCCGGCTCGGTCAGCTCAGCATCGCGCTGGACGGCGTCTCCCCCCGCGACATCCAGACCCGGGTACGCCACGGCCAGAGCCCCGACGAGGTGGCCGAGCAGTCCGGCATCCCGCTGGAGCGCGTGCTGCGTTTCGCCGGACCTCCGCTCGCCGAGCGTGAGCACGTCGCAGGTCTGGCCCGGCAGACCGAGGTGCGCCGCCCCCAGGGCGACGCCGCGCTCGAACAGCTCGTTACCGCGACCCTGGACGCTGCCGGGGTGATGTCGGCCCCGCAGTGGGACTCCTGGCGCCGTGAGGACGGGCGCTGGACCGTACTGGTCACGTGGACCGGCGGCGGTGACCAGCTCGCGCTCGGCGCTGCCACCTGGACGTTCGACTCGACCGGCCGGACCCTCGTCGCGGACGACGACGGCTCCCGGTGCCTGCAGGGCGAGCAGGCCGCAGCCGACAGCTCCGATGTCGGGCGGCTGCTGCGGGTCGTGGCCGACGACAGCGACGTCGATGTGACAGGCGGGCCGGTCGAGCCGTGGGCTGAGGGCGGATCCGCGGACTGGGACCGCGGCGGCGCCGTACGCCGGGTCGGGCACGCAGACCCCGACGGCAACCCTTGGGGTGCCGGTCGCTGGGGCGACAACGACGACCCGGACGCTGCGCTGACCGCGGTGGTCGACAGATACTCAGGAGAGGTCCTCGACCTCGAGCCCGGTCCGCCCAGGGAGCCAGGCGACCTCACCCCGCTGGACGACCTGCTGCACACGCTGCCGGGGCTGGCCCGTACCCACGCCAGGACCAGCCGTCGCGACCGGCGCAAGAGCACGAAGGCGACCCAGGTCTTGGAGCCGGCAGCGGAGCTCCCAATGGCCGACGACGCCGCGACGCCGGCGACACCCAGGCGCACCAGCACGCGAACGAACAAGCCGCGCGCGGTCGTCCCGAGCTGGGACGAGATCCTCTTCGGCTCCCGCCGAACCGAGGACTGACCCGGCGCGGTCAGCGCGAGCGCTCAGCCGTCGCCCGGGAGACGGCCGCGGCGAAGGT
>JBDTDW010000212.1:0-3333 GCA_039922855.1 Candidatus Nanopelagicales bacterium
GGCCACGGGCGGGGGAAGACCCTGCAGCACCCCGCTGTTCGGCTCCGCAAGGTGGGCGGCGCCAGGTTGGTCGAGCACCGACCCGTCGTCGCCCCAGGCGTGCGCAACGTCGTCGCTGCCCGGGTTCTGGCCGTCGGAGTAGGGCACCTGGAGCTGGGTGGTGCCGTGATCAGCGAGTTCGTGGTCGGTGGGGCTGGGCTCGTCGGCAGTGGCGTCGATCGCCACGAGATCGCTGGGGGCCCGTGCGATGACGTCGGGATGGAGCTGAGCATGATCTCCGGCAGGGACATCGACCGGTGCCGCAGGGGGGAAGTCAGCTAGGGCGACATCGGCTGCGGGGACATCCGCTGCGGGGAAGTCGGCCGGTGCGACGTTCGCCGGCGTGAGGTCCACGGTGATGTAGCTGCTGGGAGCCCGGGTGTCCGCGGGGTCGGGCTCAACAGCCTCCGGACCCAGGCCCGGCACCAAGCTCTGGGCGAGGTCGGTCGGATCGGCCGGTTGCGTCGGGTCGGCCGGGTGGTAAGGGTGGGCCGAGCCGCCAGCCTGCTCCCGCGTGGTGGTGATCCAGTACTCGGACCAGTCCGGAAGGAACGTCGCGGTGGTCGGGTCGTGCCCCACAGCGACCCCGGCCGGGGGTTCCTGCCGACGGCGATCGCGGTCGCCGCGACCGATCAATCGCCGAAACAGTCCCAACCCGACCTCACGCGTTGACCGATGTCGCCTCGACGTCGTCGAGGACGGAGAACAGCAGCGCCAGCAGCACTGCCTTGACCGACTCCTTGTCCGTGGCGTCGCAGGGTACCACCGGCACACGCGGATGAAGCTCGAGAGCCGCCCGAATCTCTTCCTCGCCCGCGGGGTCGAGACCAGCGGACTTGTTCAGCGCTACCACGAACGGTACGGCTGCCATCCGTCGGAACGCCGCCAGGATCGCCTGCGCCTCGCCGACAGAATCTGGGCGGGTGGCATCGATCAGGACCACGTAGCCGAGCATGCCCTCCCCGAGGATCTCCCACATGAAATCGAACCTGTCCTGCCCGGGGGTGCCGAACAGGTAGAGGACGAGGTCACGGTCGACAGTGATGCGCCCGAAGTCCATGGCGACCGTCGTCTCGGGCTTGCGGGACTTCGTGTCATCAGTGATGCCGCGCTCGGTGGAGAGCACCGTGATCTCGCTGATGGTGCGGATCAAGGTGGTCTTGCCCGCCGCGAACGGACCGGTGACGACGATCTTCACGGCTTGCCCGCCGTGCCGGCGACCCTTACGCCCTGCCATTGTCACAGCCCCCGAACGCCAGCGATCAGGCGCAGCAGCAAGCTGCGGTTCACGGATGGATCACGCTCAATGATGCCTTGCTCACCCGAACCAACGCGGGAAGCCACGCCGTCAGTACCGCTGCCGTCCGAGGGGGCCTCCATCGGCAGGGGCGCGGTGGCCATCGCCGTGTTCCCGGCGGTTGCGGTCAACGTGCGCGCGGTGCCTGCCGTCGCAGACGTCGTGCTCGGGGTGCCCATCGGGCTGAGCGGTGCCGAAGTGACGGGCGTCGACGGTGCGCCGCTGAACGAGGTACGGCCAACGGGCGCCGAAGCGCCGGCAGCCGGCGACATCGCGGCGGGCGCAACGTCGGGATGCTCTGGCTGACGGGTCGGCAGGAACGGTTCTGGCCGCGGCGGCACCACCTCGCGGCGGGCAGGCGCCGGGCGCGGTGGCAACGTGCCACCCAGACCCTGGACCAAACGGGCTGCCGCGAGCGCGTCGGAGGCCGACAGGCGTGAGGGCAGCGGGTCTGGCGACGGTGCCGTGGGAGCGTCAACGGGCTTCTCGGGCGGCGTCTCGACCTGGCTCTTGGGTTCCGGCTCGGCCTCGGGCACGGCCGGTACGACGGGCGCCGGAGCCTGGCCCTCCAGCGAGGCCAGCAGCGCGACGCGGCGCTCCACCACCCCGACGTGGTCCTCGACGCCGGGCTCGTGAACGGCGAGCAGGCCACGGCGTACGAGACCGGCCAGCACACTGGCGACGGCGAACAGCCCGCAACCGGTGAGCTCCACGAGATCGGTGACGGTACGACGACCGTCCACCAATGCCAGCAGCGCCCACTCATCGCGTGTGACTTGCGGATCCTCGGGTAGGACGACGGGCATCGTGGCAATGCTCTCGGGGGCAGGGACGACCGCTCGGATCTCCTCCCACGCCTCCGTACGGGCCTTGGCCTCGGCAACGAGCCACGTGTGGTCCAGTGCGATACCCACGTCGTCCTGGTTGCGCGCACCGGGGTCGAAGCCGAAGTCGCCGTTCTCCCAGCGAGACAGGTCGAACACCGCGTCGACAACCTGGTCCACCGCGGCCTCGCGCAGCAGCTCAGGCTCCACGGCACCGGCCTCGAGCAGCGCCCGAGCCACGCCGACAGGTGACGTGCCGGAACGACCCACAGCTGTGGTGAGCGCGACGTCGTCGACGGCGCCGGAACCGATGATGCGACGTACCAACCCCTGCCGGGAGCAGTCGGCGTTGGCGCCGGTCACGCGCCCGTCGTGGAACCACACGACACCCTCGACCGGACTCGCGGACCCGGTGCGGCGCAGCCGAAGTCGCCCGCTCTTGCCGGTCATGGCCAGCAGTGCGAAGACATCGGGGAGCCCGAAGGCGTCGAGTGAGCCTTCCAGATTCACGGGGCGGGCCTCCTTGGTCAAGTCTTGGGCGTGGGTCGGCTAGGTCGTCACTGACGTCACGACGACGAGGCGGGTTGCTGCTGCGGGCTGTAGGGGGACCACACGCCGCTCTGCGCCGAGGGAGTGGTCGCCGGCTCCGGCTCGGGCAGACGGTCGTCGTCGGGCTCATCGCCCTGCGAAGGCTGTGCCGCCTGGTCGTTGAAGTAGTGCTCATGCGTGTCGTCGGCCCGGTCGCCAGTCATCACCATCGCGGACTGCTGCGGCGCAGACCAGTTCTCGAATGGCCGACTGGGCTCCGGCTCGGCGTCAGCCGCCGCAGCCTCGTACGAGTCGGGCTCCGATGTCTGCGCCTGGTAGGTGTCTGCCGGTGCATGCTGGTCGGCCGACTCCTGCGGCACGTCACCGGACTGCTCGTCCTGCGACGGCGCCACGGGTTCAGCGGCAGCGGCCTGGGGTTGGCGCTCGTCCTGCTGATACGTGGGCGCGGGCTCGTCCTGCTGGTACGTGGGCGCGGGCTCGTCCTGCTGGTACGACGCCGCGGGCTCCTCCTGCTGGTACGAAGGCGCGGGCTCCTCTTGCTGGTAGGACGGCGCGGGCTCGGCTTCGGGCGCGGACTCGACCGTCGCTGCGGCGGCCGCGTGCTCAGCGGAGTGTCCGGAGAAG
>JBDTDW010000213.1:0-2812 GCA_039922855.1 Candidatus Nanopelagicales bacterium
GGCAGTGCTCGATTGCGGTGCGCAGACGCTAGCGCAGATCCTCGCGATAGCGTTGAGCCGGGACCGTCGTTCCAGACGGGACATTCTGTGTGGAGGTGTCACCGTGCTCGATGCCGTACGCGGCTACCTGCAGATGGCCACCGGTCTGACCGAGATCACCGTGCGCAAGGCGCTTGAGATGGCCGAGTCGCTGCTGGGCGCAGACGGCGACGCCGGTGAGGCCCCAGACGGGGATGGTGTGGCGGGTGCAGCGAAGGCCGCCGGCTCGCAGGTGCAGGACCTCGCCGACGACATCGTCAGCCACGCCACGGCGGACAAGGAGGCGCTCGTCGGCCTGATCCGTGGCGAGATCGACCGGGCAGCGGGTCGCCTGGGCTTCGTCCGAGAGGAGGAGCTCGCAGCCGTACGCCGACACGTCGTGCGGCTGGAAGGTCAGGTCGTCGAGGTACGAGCCGAGCTCGCCGCGATGGACGCACCGGGGCAGACCCGCTCTACGCTGGCAAAGCCCCGCAGCAAGCCCGCCCCTGCGTCGTCGGTCGCCGCACCAAGTGGAGCCACCCTCGGAACCAACCCGTCCGGCGCGACGACACCACCGGGAGCGGAGCCCGAGGCAACTACCAAGCCGGTGAAGCGCAAGGTGCCCGCGGGCACCAGGGACGCCGCGGTGTCGCACACCGATGCCGGACGAGCCCCGCAGGCCGACGCGTGAGCGAGGCTGACCCGGATGGGTACCAGGCGGTCAGCGCGCCGGAACAGTACGACGACGCGGACCATCTGACCGGTCCCGACCTCTCGCAGGCGGGCGAGACGACCCAGAGAAGGGCCCTGGCCGGCTCCGCCGAGCCGGTGGCAGAGGAGAGCGCGACGGAACCGGACACCACCGGCGAGGACCACGACCGATCTGTTCCCACCACCGGGGACGCTCGCGTCGATGACGCCTTGGGCCGGCTGGGAGATCTGAGCGGTCTGCCGGTCGCGGAGCACCTGCCCGTCTACGAGGACGTCCAGCGCCGGCTGCACGACGCGCTCGCCGACCTTGACGAGCGCTGACGACCTCGCCCGCGTCCCTCTGGGCCCCCCATGACCCGACGTCGGCTTGACGCCGAGCTCGTGCGCCGCTCGCTGGCCCGGAGCCGGGAACAGGCACAACACCTGGTGGCCGCTGGGCAGGTGATCGTGAACGGCGTCGCTGCCACGAAGGCGGCCCGCCAGGTCGACGAGACCACGAGCCTGGTCGTACGGGACGCGGACACCGGACCGGACTACGTGTCCCGGGGGGCGCACAAGCTCGTGGGGGCGCTGGATGCGTTCCCCGACCTCACCGTCGCCGGGCGCCAGGCCCTCGACGCCGGAGCCAGCACGGGAGGCTTCAGCGACGTGCTGCTGCGGCGCGGGGTGGCGCACGTGGTCGCCGCCGATGTCGGCTACGGCCAGCTCGCCTGGCCCATCCGCACCGACGCACGGGTGACCGTGCTGGAACGGCTGAACCTTCGCGATCTCACCGTCGAGCTGCTGCCATACCGCCCGGAGCTCGTCGTGGCAGATCTGTCCTTCATCTCCCTGACGGTCGTGCTGCCGGCCCTCGCTCGAACCGCCGCACCGCAGGCCGACCTGGTACTCATGGTGAAACCGCAGTTCGAGGTGGGACGCGATCGGGTCGGTGCCGGTGGTGTCGTACGCGACCCGGCTCTGCGTCGGGGCGCGGTCGCTAAGATCGCGGCTGCGGCGCTCGCCCTCGGGCTCGGGGTCAGTGGAGTCGTCGCGAGCCCGTTGCCCGGCCCGAGTGGCAACGTGGAGTACTTCCTGTGGTTGCGCCGCGCGGCACCGCAGCTGGTGCCGGCAGACCTGGACCGCGCCATCGAGGAGGGACCCACGTGACGGCGCCCGCGCAGGCACCCCGTGAGGTGCTGCTCGTGACCCACGGCGGTCGACCCGAGGCGCTCGAGCACGCCCGGCGAGTCACCCAGGCGCTCAGCGCGGCAGGCATCGTCGTACGCGCCCACGTCGAGGAGATCGCTGAGATCGCTGACGACACGGGAGCTACCGTCGTCCCGGTCGCCGACGACGCCTCCGCGGCCGCCGGGTGCGAGCTGGTCATCGTCCTGGGCGGCGATGGCACGATCCTGCGCGGGCTGGAGCTGGCCCGTCCCCACGATGTGCCTCTGCTCGGGGTCAACCTCGGGCACGTCGGGTTCCTCGCCGAGGCGGAGGTCGACCAGGTCGAGGCGGTCGTGCACGCCGTGGTGGACCGACGGTGGGTGGTCGAGGAACGGATGGCGCTACAGGTCGTCGCTCGGCTCGGCTCACACGTCATCGCCGACACGTGGGCGATCAACGAGGCCAGTGTGGAGAAGGCGTCTCGGGAACGCATGCTCGATGCCCTGCTCGAGGTCGATGACCGGCCCCTGTCGAGGTGGGGGTGCGACGGGATCCTGGTGGCAACACCGACCGGGTCCACGGCCTATGCGTTCTCCGCCGGGGGGCCCGTGGTGTGGCCCGAGGTGGAGGCCCTGCTCGTCGTCCCCATCAGCGCACACGCGCTGTTCGCGCGACCCTTGGTGGTCTCCCCGGCCAGCGTCGTGGCGGTCGAGGTCCTCTCGGTGGCTCCCGGCGGAGCACTGTGGTGCGACGGGCGACGTGCCTTCGAGCTGCCACCGGGGACTCGTGTCGAGGTACGACGTGCCACTCGGCCGGCTCGGCTGGCGCGGCTGCACTCCGCCCCGTTCACGGACCGGCTGGTCCGCAAGTTCGACCTGCCGGTCTCCGGGTGGCGTGGCGTCGGATCGCGGCAGCGGGCCGGCAGCACGTCGTG
>JBDTDW010000214.1:0-7556 GCA_039922855.1 Candidatus Nanopelagicales bacterium
CGGTCTCGCCCCCCACTACCTCGACGTCACTGTCCTGGTGGTCGAGTATCCGGCGGATCCGGGCCGATGGCCGACCATCAGGACAGTGACGTCAGCTCGGGGGGTCGGCCTAGCGGTAGTTCACGAACTGGGTGGCGAAGTCCAGGTCGGCTTCTCGGACCAGGTTCTGTACGGCCTGCAGCTCGTCACGGGACTTGCTGGTGACACGCAGCTCCTCACCCATGACCTGTGCCTTCACCGACTTCGGGCCCTCGTCGCGGATGAGCTTGCCGAGCTTCTTGGCCTGCTCCTGGCTGATGCCGGCCTTGAGCGCGCAGGCGATCTTGTACTCCTTGCCCGAGGGGCGGGGGTCCCCCGCCTCGAGGGCCTTCAGGGAGATCGCCCGCTTCACCAGCTTGTCCTTGAACACGTCCAGGGCGGCCTTGGCCCGCTCCTCCGTGCTGGAGGTGATCTCGACGGACAGCTCGCCCTTCCACTCGATCGTGCTCCCGGTGTTCTTGAAGTCGAAGCGTTGTACGAGCTCCTTCGCCGCCTGGTTCAGCGCGTTGTCGACCTCCTGGTGGTCGACCTTGCTCACGATGTCGAAGCTGCTGTCGGCCATGGTCGCTGTCCTTTCCTGATGCGCTGTGCGGTACGGCTGTCCTGTGACGCTGTCGTGTGTCGGCCCCGGCCGCGCTTGTGTATCCTTCCGTACCGCGTCGCCTCGCCCTCACCGGTACCCCGACGTCGAACCGGCAGGTTGCCCGAGCGGCCAATGGGAGCGGACTGTAAATCCGTCGCGAAAGCTTCGAAGGTTCGAATCCTTCACCTGCCACCCGCCTAAGGACAGCCCGCCTGGCCCCGGACGCAGCAGCGTCGCCGGGGCCAGGTCAGTTCACGGCAGCGGGGAGCCCGCCGGTGCTGCCAGGTCGAAGTGCACCCCGGTCAGCTCCTCGGACGCCGACCACAGCGCCCGTGCCACCGACTCATCGCGCGCCCGGATCGAGGTCCCGACCAGGCGCGGGTGGCCGCGCTGCTCACCGATCCCGTCGGGTCCCACGTACGACCCACCCGGCAGGTCGGGCACCGTGGCCGCGTACAGCGTGGGGAGCGCGCCCATCTGGGCCGACTGCCCGAACACGGCCATGCCCAGCCCCCACGCCCTGCCGGCGAGCCGGTTGCCGGACATGCCCGGCCCGACCTGCTGCAGGTTCGTCGCCGCCAGACCCGGATGGGCGGCGTACGACCGGACGGGGGCACCGGCGCCTTCCAGCCTGCGCTCGAGCTCGAACGTGAACAGCAGGTTGGCAAGCTTGGCCTGCGAGTACGCTCCCCACTTGCGATAGCCCTGGGACGCGTTCAGGTCCGCCAGGTCGATGTGGCCGCTGCGGTGCGCCTGGCTGGACACCGTCACGACCCTGGTCGGGGCGGCGGCGGACCCGGTACGCCGCAGCGCGGGCAGCAGCAGGCCGGTGAGCGCGAACGGGCCGAGGTGGTTCGTGGCGAACTGCAGCTCGAAGCCGTCCGCGCTCATGCGGTACGGGATGGCCATGACGCCGGCGTTGTTGACCAGCAGGTCCAGCGGACCGTCCCACTGGTCCGCGAAGGTCCGGACGCTGGCCAGGTCGGCCAGGTCCAACCGGCGCAGCTCGAGCGGGCCCGGAACCAGACCCGGCAGGGGCCGGGCCGCGAGCTCACTGGCCAGGTCGGCGAGGGCCTGCTCACCCTTGCCGAGGTGTCGCACCGCGAGCACGACACCAGCGCCGTGACGGGCCAGCTCGAGCACCGTCTCCCGTCCCAACCCCGAGCTGGCACCGGTGACGATGGCGCGCCGACCGGTGAGGTCACCGATGTTGTCGGCGTCCCATCGTGCAGTCATGGCATCAGTCTCATACGCGCGAGCGGGTCCTGCACCCGCTGGGCCGGGCTCGTACCCCTGGCCGTACCCAGCACCTGCGGGCCGAATCCGGCGATTGCAGGAACCGGTGAACCATCGGATAGGCTGCCCTGGCTCTCGGCCCCCTTAGCTCAGTCGGCAGAGCGTCTCCATGGTAAGGAGAAGGTCTACGGTTCGATTCCGTAAGGGGGCTCTCGGAACGTCGGTCTTCCCCTCGCCGGGAGGACCGGGCCCGAGGCGGGGTAGCTCAGGTGGTTAGAGCGCACGGCTCATAATCGTGTTGTCGCGGGTTCGAGTCCCGCCCCCGCTACTCGTACGTCCCGCACGACGCATGCTCGACTTCGCAGGAAAGGCGCACCCGTGGCCAAGAACGACGTCCGCCCGAAGATCACCCTGGCCTGCCAGGATTGCAAGAACCGCAACTACATCACCCGTAAGAACCGCCGCAACGACCCCGACCGGCTCGAGCTCAGCAAGCACTGTCCGTACTGCAACGCGCACACGGTGCACAAAGAGACTCGTTGACCGTGGCCGGTTCGTGCCGCTTCAGGACCGCAGCCAGCTCAGCACCAGTCCCACCGGGATGCTGACCAGCAGCAGCAGCACCAGCCCGCGGTACGTCCACAGCAGCCACCCCGCCCGCCCGCCACGGACCCCGAACACGAGCAGGCCCAGGCAGGCCACGAGCAGCACGCCGCCGACCGAGACGACCGCGGGGGCGGCGGCCAGCGTCCCGAGGATCACAGCTGCGCTGCCGAGGTTCCAGCCGCTCACCTGCACGACCACCAGGGTCGGCGAGGGCGGGGTCATGGCCAGCATCGCCTGACCCAGTCCCAGCCCGATCTGGGCCACGCCGGTCACCAGGACGAGGTACGCCGCAGCCCAGGCACCGTGCTGCCACCCCATCGGCGTCGTCACGGCGGCGACCAGACCACCCAAGATCACAGAGGCCACCCCGAGGACGAGGGGGGGCCCAGCTCCCCGTCGGCGCAGGCTCACAAGGTCGGACCACGGCTCGTCGATGACATCGACCATATCCGGCGCCGCACATCACTCGCTCCGCGCAGGGCCGGCGACTGTTAGCGTCCAGGCGGCAACCTGGCGACGGGCTCGGAGGGAGCAGGCGTTGGCACTGAACCTTGACTATGAGGGCCGCAGCTACCCGCCCGGGCCCGTCTACGAGGTCGGCGTGGAGAAGCTGCGCGAGTTCGCGCGGGCGATCGGCGACACGAACCCGGCCTACCACGACGCCGCGGCCGCTCGGGCCCTCGGGCACTCTGACGTCGTGGCGCCTGCGACGTTCGTCATGTCCATCACCATGGCTGCTACCGGAGCGGTCATCGGTGATCCCGGGCTCGGCCTGGACTACACCCGGGTCGTTCATGGCGAGCAGCGCTTCGCCTACACCCGGCCGCTGATGGCCGGCGACAAGGTGAGGGTGGCCGTCACGCTGGAGTCCCTGCGGGTGGCGGCCGGCAACGATATGGTCACCGCCCGCTGCGATGTCACCGACGAGCACGGCGACCACGTCGTGACGACGTGGGGAACCCTCGTGGCCCGCGGTACCGGAGCCAAGGAGGAGCAGTCATGACCCACGCCCTGCGCCCGGTGTACGCCGACGTGGCGGTCGGTGACGAGCTGGCCCCGCTCGTGGTCACGCTGACGCGGGCCGACCTCGTGCGCTACGCCGGTGCCTCCGGCGACTTCAACCCGATCCACTGGAACCAGCGATTCGCGGTCTCGGTGGGGCTGCCGGACGTGATCGCGCACGGCATGCTCACCATGGCCAGCGCCGGCCGCGTCGTCACCGACTGGGTCGGTGATCCCGGTGCCGTGCTGGAGTACGGCGTACGGTTCACGCGGCCGGTCGTCGTACCTGACGACGATGCGGGCGCGACCGTCGAGATCTCCGGCAGCGTGACCGAGAAGCTGGACGAACATCGGGTACGGATCACGCTCGTCGCCAAGTCCGGCGGTGTGACGGTGCTCGGGAAGGCCCAGGCCGTCGTACGTCTGCGCTGAGGCACGGTCGCCCGCGAGGGTCTGTCCTACGCGGGCGCCTGGATGGAGTTGGTGGTGTGGACCGGCGTACCGACCTGCGACTGGCCGACCTGACGACGCTGCGGGTCGGCGGCCCCGCCCGTGCGGTGGTCGTGGTGTACACGGAGGAGGACCTGGTCGCTGCGGTCCACGACGCCGGCGAGGCCGCACTGGTCGTGGGCGGTGGCAGCAACTTGCTGGTCGGTGACCAGGGCTACGACGGGACCGCGGTCGTCGTACGTACCCGAGGTGTCGGCGTCCAGGTCGACGACGCCGAGGTGCGGCTGGACCTGGCTGCCGGCGAGGTCTGGGACGACGTCGTCGCTGGCGCCGTGGCCGAGGGGTGGGGCGGCGTCGAAGCGCTCTCGGGCATCCCCGGGCTCGTGGGAGCAACACCGATGCAGAACGTCGGTGCCTACGGTCAACAGGTCAGCGAGACGATCGCGAGGGTGCGCACCTTCGACCGCGTGACGGGTCGGCGCCGATCCTTCGCTGCCGCCGACTGTGGTTTCGACTACCGAACCTCACGGTTCAAGGCCGAACCGGGTCGTTTCGTCGTGCTCGGTGTGGAGCTCTCGCTGTCCCGGGGCGCGGAGGGGACGGTCGACTACTCAGAGCTGGCTCGGTCCCTGGGCGTCGGTGTGGGGGACCGCGTTCCGCTGCGGCAGAGCCGCGACGCCGTTCTCGAGCTGCGCCGAAGCAAGGGGATGCTGCTGGACCCGTCCGACCACGACACGTGGAGCGCCGGGTCGTTCTTCACCAACCCGGTGCTCACGGCCGAGGGTGCGGCCGCGCTGCCGGCGGCCGCGCCTCGCTTCCCGCAGGCCGGCGGCCTGGTCAAGACCAGCGCGGCCTGGCTCATCGAGAACGCGGGCTTCGCCCGCGGGTACACCCTCGACGCCGACACGTCCGTCGCGCTGTCCGGCAAGCACTCCCTGGCGATCACCAATACCGGTGGGGCGACCGCCGCGGCCGTGGTCGCCCTGGCCACGCACCTGCGGCAGGGGGTGCGTGATCGGTTCGGCATCACCCTGGAACCTGAGCCGGTGCTCGTGGGCTGCACCCTGGGCTGACCAAGCAGCGACGTCGATGTCCTGGTCGTCGTCTGTCGGGCTCGAAGCGGCCTCAAAGCAACTACCGGGACAGTGACGTCGAGCAGGGGGCCGGTAGCGTCGGGGGCATGGGGGCTGCCGTGACCTGGCCGGACCGGTTTCGTGCGTCGAACGTGCAGTTCCCGGCGTGGAGCGATGCCCGGCCGGACCGGCTGTTCTTCCTGTCCGACGAGGGCGGTACGACCCAGGTCTGGATGCTCGACCCGGTGCACGGGCGGGTCGCGCTGACCGACCAGCTGCTCGGGGTCGAGACGTTCCTGGTGCTGCCGGACGGTTCGGGGGTCGCGTGGTGGTGCGACGACACCGGCAGCGAGTCCGGGTCATGGGTCGTCACGGCCGCGGAAGACCGGTCCCGCCGCCCCCTCCTCGCGGACCTGCCCGCGAGCTGGGGGGCCGGCCTCTCGCTGGCACCCGGGGTCATCGCGGTCGGCCTGGTCGACGCCGACGAGTACCAGGTCGCGGTCTCGTCCGCAGGGTCGGCGGCAAACGTGCTGTACCGATCCGTTCACCCGGCCGGCGTCGGCCGGGAGTGGGAGACCACCGCCGGCGGGCTCAGCGCCGACGGCACCATGTTGTGCATCCGGCACAGCGAAGGTGGCGACATCTTGCATGCCCGGCTGCGAGTCCTCGACGTCGCGAACGGGCAGGTACGTGGCGACCTCGCCGACGCCGGGCTGACCCTGAAGGTGGCGTCGTGGTCACCGTTGCCCGGGGACCAGCGGCTCGCCGTGGTGCACGAACGCGACGGCATCGAACGGCCCGCTGTTTGGGACCTCGAGACCGGTGCCCGACGGGACTACCCGCTCGACCTACCCGGGCCGGTGGACGTGCTCGGGTGGTGGCCCGATGGCTCCGGGCTGCTGCTCGTGCACCGGCACAAGGCTCGAGACACGTTGCAGCGCCTGGATCTTGCCACCGGGGACGTCCGCGTCGAGCACGACCCGCACGGCTCGGTCACGGGCGCCGGCGTGCGCCCGGACCGGGCGGTGTGGCTGCGGGAGGAGTCGGCCGAGCGGGCTCCGGTCGTGCGCACCGTGGGCGGCGAGACGATCCTCGCCTCGCCGTCACCGCCGGCCGGGGGCCGCCCCCACGAGGTGCACGTGTTCGCCGGCCCGGCCGGGCCGACCGAGCTGCTGCTGACCCGACCCGACGGCCCGACCCCCCACCCGTTGGTGCTGATGGTGCACGGCGGCCCGGAGTGGGCATACCCGGACGACCTCGACCCGTGGGAGCAGGCCCTTGTCGAGAGTGGCTATGCCACCGCCAAGGTCAACTACCGGGGCTCGACGGGGCGTGAGGTCGCCTGGCGCACCGCACTGCACGAAGGCAACATCGGTTTCCCCGAGGTGGCTGACGTCGTCGCGGGCCTGGACTTCCTTGTCGCCACGGGTATCGCCGACCGGTCGCGCGTGGCGATCGAAGGCCGATCCTGGGGCGGCTACATCTCGGTGCTCGCGGCGGGGCTGGTGCCTGACCGGTTCGCCGCCGTGATCGGCGTGGTCCCGGTCTGCGACCTGGTGCTCTGCCACCAGGACTGCTCGCCGCCGCAGCAGGCGTACGACCTGGCGATCATGGGCGGTGACCCCGACGACCTGCCCGAGCTCTATGCGGAGCGCTCCCCGATCACGTACGTCGACGCGGTCCGGGCACCGATGCTTCTGATAGCCGGGGAGCACGACAGCGCCTGCCCGGTCCGCCAGGTACGCCACTACGTCGAGGCGCTGCAGGTCCGTGGCGGCACGGTGGAGACGGACGTCTACCCGGCTGGGCACCATGCCAGCAACGTGGACGAGCAGCTGCGCCAGGCGCAGGTCGAGCTGGCGTTCCTCACCCGACATCTCGGCGGGTAGCAGGTTCGCGCGTACCGACTCCCCGAAGGTGACCGGGCCAGAACTTGATCCCATCCGGAGGAGGAGCGGCCGCGGCATCTGGGGTACGTTTTGCGCCTACCGGGTGATCCGGTCGTCAACTGACGTGATCGAGGAGATCAGATGAGCACGATGATTCGGCCCGTCGGGCCTGTAGACGTAGTGGTGATCGGCTTCCCCACCGCGGAGTTCGACGGCAGCATCGCACCGGCCATCGCCGACATCGTGCGCGCCGGGACCGCACGACTGCTCGACCTGATCTTCGTGTCCCGGACGCTGGACGGCGAGCTGCTCTATCTCGAGGTCGAGGACGCGGACGAGCGGGGTATCGCGGACCTCACACTCGTCACGTGCGATGCCCCCGGGCTCCTGGGCGAAGATGACGTGAGCGCGGTGAGCGAGGGACTGCTCCCGGGAACCTCGGCCGCCCTCATCGCGTGGGAGAACACCTGGGCCGTCAAGGCCGTGCAGGCCATCGCGGCCAACGGCGGATTCCTCATCGCCCAGGAACGGATACCGGCCCTGGACGTGGTATCGGCGTACGACGCGATCGACGCCTGACCCGTCCTGCACCCTCGAACAACAACAAGCACTCGAACCCAGGAGATATCGCATGATGAGACGCAGAATGGGTCGCCCCGGACTGATCGGGGTGGCGGC